>NZ_JBHFEI010000019.1:0-60706 GCF_041928815.1 Ensifer soli
TCAAGAAACTTCAGAGCGAGTTCGTCGGTCGCCAGCAGCGCCGCCGCCCTCGTTGGTGAGCGGGTTATAGTCCTACCCATTCCCAATCGTCAACACCATCCGTCAAAGAAATTTCAAAAATCGCTCAAATCACTGATAATGTTAGATAAATTCAAACTTGGGGGGAACTTCACGGCCTGACACCGACCAAAATCACGCGCGGAAACACTCCCCGCTCATATCCTGGGCAGCTTTCTGGCATGCACCCATTTCAGGCAGCCGTCCGCGGAATTCCTGCGTTTCCGGAGCAGCACCCCGGAAGCCGCGTGTCCGGCTCATTCCGCCGCGAGCGCCGCCCCGGCGGGGACATAGTTGAGGACGGGTCCCAGCCAGCGCTCGACCTCGGCGATCGCCATTCCCTTGCGCGCCGCATAGTCCTCGACCTGATCGCGCTCGACCTTGGCCACGCCGAAATAATACGCCTCCGGTGCGGCGATGTAGAGGCCCGCCACGGAGGATCCCGGCCACATCGCGTAGCTTTCCGTCAGCGACACGCCGATCGACGCGCGCGCATCGAGGAGCGCGAAAAGGGTTTCCTTCTCCGTATGATCGGGCTGGGCCGGATAGCCCGGCGCGGGCCTTATGCCGGCATAGGGTTCGCCGATCAATTCGGCAGGTGCAAACATCTCGTCGGGGGCATAGGCCCACAGCTCCCGGCGCACCGCTTCATGCAGGCGCTCGGCAAAGGCCTCGGCGAACCGGTCGGCCAGAGCCTTGACCAGGATGGCCGCGTAGTCGTCATTGGCGCGCTCGAACCGCTCGGCGATCGCCACCTCCTCGATGCCGGCGGTGACGACGAAGCCGCCGACGTAATCGCGCGTTTCAGACGCCGCCGGCGCGACAAAATCCGCAAGCGCGACGTTCGGCCGCCCGTCGCGCTTGCCCATCTGCTGGCGCAGCGTGAAGAAGGTGGCGCGTTCTTCGTTCCGCGCCTCGTCGGTGAACAGCCTTATGTCGTCGCCGACCGAACCGGCCGGCCAGAAGCCGATCACCGCCTTCGGGCGGAACCACGTCTCCGCCACGATCTTCGCCAGCATCTCCTTGGCGTCGGCAAAGAGCTGGCGGGCGGCCTCGCCCTGCCGCTCGTCGTCGAGGATCTTCGGATAGGTGCCCTTCAGCTCCCAGGTCTGGAAGAAGGGCGTCCAGTCGATGTAGCGGGCGAGATCGGCGAGGTCCCAGTCGTCATAGACCCGCGTTCCGAGGAAGGACGGCGTCTTCGGGCGATAGGCGCTCCAGTCCGGCTGGTAGCGGTTGGCACGCGCCTCGGCGAGCGGCAGGCGGCGCTTCTCCGCCTCGCTGCGCGCATGGGCATCGGCCACCTTGCGATACTCCGCCCGCACCGTCTCGATATAGCCTGCGCGGGCGTCCGGCGACAGGAGGCTCGACACGACGCCGACGGCGCGGCTGGCATCGGTGACATAGACCGCCTGGCCGCGCTCGTAGCGCGGGTGGATCTTGACCGCGGTGTGCACCCGGCTCGTCGTCGCGCCGCCGATGAGGAGGGGAACCTCGAAGCCCTGCCGCTCCAGCTCGGCCGCGACATGGGCCATCTCGTCGAGCGACGGCGTGATCAGGCCGGAAAGGCCTATGATGTCGACATTGCGTTCGCGTGCGACCTCGATGATCCTCGCCGCCGGCACCATGACGCCGAGATCAATGATCTCGTAATTGTTGCAGGCGAGGACGACGCCGACGATGTTCTTGCCGATGTCGTGGACGTCACCCTTGACGGTCGCCATCAGGATTCGGCCTGCCGCCGCGCGGCCTCCTCCCGCCTTTTCCTGCTCCATGTAGGGCAGAAGCACGGAGACGGCCTGCTTCATCACCCGGGCCGACTTGACCACCTGCGGCAGGAACATCCGCCCCGAGCCGAACAGGTCGCCGACAACGTTCATGCCCGCCATCAGCGGCCCTTCGATGACGTGAAGCGGCCGGGCGGCGGCAAGGCGCGCCTCCTCCGTATCGGCCTCGATGAATTCCGTGATGCCGTTGACGAGCGCATGTTCGAGACGCTTTTCGACCGGCCAGCCGCGCCATGCGAGATCCTTCTCCCGCGTCTCGCGGGGGCCGGCGCCGCGGAACCGCCCGGCAATCTCCAGAAGCCGCTCCGTCGCCTCCCGCTTACGGTTGAGCACCACGTCCTCGCAAGCCTCGCGCAGCTCCGGGTCGATCGCATCATAGACGGCAAGCTGACCGGCATTGACGATCCCCATGTCCATGCCGGCCTGGATCGCGTGATAGAGGAAGACCGCGTGCATCGCCTCGCGGACCGGCTCGTTGCCGCGGAAGGAGAAGGAAAGGTTCGAGACCCCGCCGGAGACATGGGCATGCGGCAGGGTCGAGACGATCCTGCGCGTCGCCTCGATGAAATCGACACCGTAATTGTCGTGCTCCTCGATGCCGGTGGCGACCGCGAAGATGTTCGGATCGAAGATGATGTCTTCCGCCGCGAGGCCCGCCACCTCGGTCAGCAGGCGGTAGGCGCGGGTGCAGATCTCCACCTTGCGCGCTTCCGTATCGGCCTGCCCGGCCTCGTCGAAGGCCATGACCACCACCGCCGCTCCATAGGCACGAACTTTGCGCGCCTGCTCGAGGAACGGCCCCTCGCCTTCCTTCAGCGAGATGGAGTTGACCAGCGCCTTGCCCTGAACGCATTGGAGGCCGGCCTCGATCACCTCGAATTTCGAGCTGTCGATCATCACCGGCACCCGGGCGATGTCGGGCTCGGAGGCGACGAGGTTGAGGAAGTCGACCATGGCCTGGCGCGAATCGATCAGGCCCTCGTCCATGTTGATGTCGATGATCTGCGCGCCGTTCGCCACCTGGTCGCGCGCCACATCGAGGGCAGCGGCATAGTCGCCGGAGGTGATCAGCTTGCGGAACTTGGCCGAGCCGGTGACATTGGTCCGCTCGCCGATATTGACGAAGGGGATATCGGCGGAAAGCGTGAAGGGCTCGAGGCCGGAGAGGCGCATATGCGGCGCGACATCGGGCACGGCGCGCGGCGGATATTTGGCGACGGCGTCGGCGATCGCGCGGATATGATCCGGCGTCGAGCCGCAGCAGCCACCGACGATGTTGACGAGGCCGTCGCGGGCAAAGCCCTCGATCTGGTCCGCCATGAACTCCGGGCTTTCGTCATACCGGCCAAAGGCATTCGGCAGGCCGGCATTCGGATAGGCGCAGACGAGCGTGTCGGCGACCGCCGAAAGCTCGGCGAGATGGGGACGCATCGCATCCGCCCCGAGCGCACAGTTGAGCCCGATCGACACCGGCGCCGCATGGCGGACCGAATGCCAGAAGGCCGTCGGCGTCTGGCCGGAGAGGGTACGGCCGGACAGGTCGGTGATCGTGCCCGAGATCATGACCGGCAGGCGGATACCCTTTTCCCCGAACACCTCTTCGGTGGCGAAGATCGCGGCCTTGGCATTCAGCGTGTCGAAGATCGTCTCGATCAGGATGATGTCGGCGCCGCCGTCGATCAGGCCGCGCAGCTGTTCGCCATAGGCGCGGCGCAGGTCGTCGAAGGAGACGGCGCGGTAGCCCGGATTGTTGACGTCCGGCGACATCGAGGCGGTGCGGTTGGTCGGCCCGAGCGCACCGGCGACGAAGCGGCGTCGCCCGTCCCTGTCGGCCGCGCGCCGGGCCGCGCGCCGGGCAAGCCGGGCGCCGTCGCGGTTGAGCTCGTAGACGAAACCCTCCATGCCGTAATCCGCCTGGGCGATCGACGTCGACGAGAAGGTGTTCGTTTCGAGGATGTCGGCGCCGGCGAGCGCATAGCGATAGTGGATCTCCTCGATGGCGGCGGGCTGGGTCAGCGTCAGGAGATCGTTGTTGCCATGCTGGTGGCAGGCGCAGCCATCGAAACGGTCGCCGCGAAAATGGTCCTCGCCGAAGCCGAGGAGCTGGATCTCCGTGCCCATCGCCCCGTCGAGAACCAGGATGCGCTCCCGCGCGGCCGCAGCCAAGTCGGCGAAGACATCGGCGGCCGGCGCGGCCACCCCGTCGAACAGCGTTTCGATGGCGGACACGGGCGCACTCCTGCAACGTCGACACTGATCGATTGATCACATAAACATATCTTTATGTCAACATGCCGGTACTCTGTCCGTCGCCGCGAGCGGGAGGACACTGATCGGCGCTGCGTCAGCCGGAAAAATCCAGCGCGGCAAAATCCTCGCCGAGCCGGTCGCAGAGCATCTCGACCACAAAACGGTGATCCTCGCGCTGGGGCAGGCCGGACACGGTGATCGCGCCGATGCAGCCGGCCGAGGCGACGGTCAACGGAAAGCTGCCGCCATGGGCGGCGTAATCGGCCTCCGGGAGGCCGAACTTGCCGGCAAGCGTGACATTCTGCCGGGCGAGCATCAGGCCGGTCGCATAGCTGCTGCGCAGGAAACGGACGACGCAATTGCGCTTGCGGCGGACCCAGTTGGCATTGTCCGGCGTCGACCCGGGAAGGGCGGCATAGAAGACGGGCGCGGAAAAGAGCGTCACGTCGATCACGATGCCGAGGCCCCTTTCGCGCGCACGGGCGCGGATGTGATTTCCGAGCGCCCATCCCGCATCGAGGTCGAAGGCCTCGAATACCAGTGCCTTTTCCTGCCGTGCGATCGCCTCGAGATCGGCTTCGATCGTCATGGGTCCCTCCCTGCCTGACTGTTCGCCCCTTCGGGCGGATGTCCGCCACAGGACATGATCGCACGATCGAATTCAAGGCGGAAACCGCTGCGGCGAAGGCTTGCGCGGCGGCGGCGCAACCCGCGCCCGTCCTCAACAGGCAGCAAGGGAGATGGGTCCCCTGAAACGATGCCGGGCGCGTATCCCGGCGGTCGTGGGGCAGAAGAGGATTGATCTCGGTACCGCATTCGGCTATCCGGTCAGTGTTTGGTGGGAATGTCCGCGTAGCTCAGCAGGATAGAGCATGCGATTCCTGGTGTAAAAATTGGGGGCTGCGCGCCGAAAGGTCGCAGTCGATCTGCTCAAATTCGGGGAAAGCTTGCCGGACTCCCGGCGTGCCGATCCCGAGCCAAGCACCGGACCCGTCCGGTGAAGGTGTAGAGACTGGATGGGCAGGGCCTAAAGACTTCGGTCCACGGCCAAGGGACAGTCCAGACCACGAACGCTTAAGGCGGCGGCGAAAGCCGAAGTGGTATGAATCGCAGGGTCGGAGGTTCGAATCCTCTCGTGGACACCAAACTTTCTTCAAAACGGCCGGTCATCGGCGCGAATCCGGACCAAAGCGCGCGTGATCCCGTGTGGCGGTCGGGCCTTGCGTGATTGGTTGATCCGTCGCCGGCCTCTGCGATTTCACGGCGTTGAGGGGGAAGAGAAGCGCGATCCCGCATGGCCATGGGCTCTTCCGCCAACAGGCCATCGCCCCACTCCCGCCTCCGCGATCACTTCCAGCAATTTTCATCATTCGATTCATCTAATATGAAGGCTCATGCCCTAGGATCGGCATGTCCACATTCCGAGACACGAGACCGGCATGATGCCGGCCATGGCGATTGCGGCAACGGGGCCTGCCCGATCCACGACGCCGATGGGACACTGGCCTTCGAGGCATTTCCCCGTAGATCCGCCCGCGACACCGCGCCCTGCGCGATCGCATCCTGACCTGGAGTCTCCGTTGACGATCCGTCTCCTGACAGCCGCAACCCTGCTTGCCGCGTCCCTGATCCCCATGCGCGCCGAGGCCCTCGACGCGCCGAAGGGCGAGGTCATCCTCACCGTGACCGCGCCGAAACTCGAACATCCGAACGTCGACGGCACCGCCCAGTTCGACCGCGCCATGCTCGAAGCCCTCGACGGCCGGACGGGCAGGATGGAAACCCCCTGGACGGAAGGGAGCGTCTCCTTTTCCGGTCCGCTGCTGCGCGCGGTCCTCGACGCCGCCGGGGCCCATGGCACGTCGCTGAAGGTGATCGCGCTCAACGACTATGCCGCAGACGTACCGATGGAGGACGCCACCGCCATCGACACGATGCTCGCCACCCGCATGGACGGCGAGCCGATGTCGGTGCGCGACAAGGGGCCGCTCTTCCTGGTCTATCCCTTCGACAAGGATCCGGGCCTGTTCAACGAGAAGTATTTCTCGCGCTCCGTCTGGCAGATCAAGACCATCGAGGTCTCGGAGTGATCCAGGCGGCCCAGCACAATGGCGACATCATCCGCAAGGCCGGCAAGGCGACCGTCCTGCTGCAGAGCTTTTCCATCGCCTTGCTGCTGGGCCTCGTCTTCCTGTTCGTCGACATTTCCTGGAAATACTCCGCGCTGCAGGACGGTATCCGCGAAAACGCGCTTTGGTCGGTCTACCAGCTCGACCGGGAAGCCCGCCGCCTGCATGAGACGCTCCATGTCATGCTCACCGAGGAGGACTTTTCGCCGAGCGAGATCAAGGCGCTCGGCACCCGTTACGACATTCTCTATTCCCGCATGACGATCCTGGAGAAAGGCTCCTTCGACAAGACGTTCCGGCTGGACGCCAGCATCGCCGGCCAGGTCGAGGACATCCGGAAAATCGTCTTCGGCGCGGTCAAGACCTTCGACCGGCTTGCCTCGGGCGACCGCGTGGACCCGGCCGCGCTCGCGGCGGTGGACACGGGCTTCGAGACATTGGTGCAGAACACCGAAAAACTGCTGATCTACACGAACAATACGGTCAGCGTCGAGCGTGCGGAAGCCCGCGACACCGTTCTCGCGCTGCAGGTGAAGTCGGCCTGCCTCGTCGCCCTTCTGGTCTGCTGCGTCGTCGGGCTGATCTTCACGCTGCGGCGCCAGCTCAAATCCGTGCGGCTTGCCGGCCTCAGCCTCGAAAGCGTCTCCCTGCGGCTGAAGGACGCCTATCTGGCGGCGGAGGCGGGAAACCGCGCCAAGTCGCAATTCATGGCGACGATGGGCCACGAGATCCGCACGCCGCTCAACGCCATCCTCGGCACGGCGGAACTGCTCGAGCTTTCGCCCCTCCCCGCCTCGGTCGCCCCCGGTGTCCACACGATCCGCCGCTCCGGGCAGGCGCTCTTGGAAATCATCAATGAAATTCTCGATTTCGCCAAAATCGAGCATGGCAGGCTCGACGTGGAGCTTCGCGCGGTCGACGTGCGACCGGTCGTCTCGGCGACCGTGGAGATCCTCCGCGACCGGGCAACGGAGCATGGCAACCGCATTCTTCTCGACATGCCCGAAACGCTCGCGACGCCGGTGATCCACTCCGATCCCACCCGCCTGCGCCAGGTTCTCCTCAACCTCCTCAGCAATGCGATCAAGTTCACCCATGACGGCGTGGTGACGGTGCGGATCCGGCAACAGGGCACGGGCCCGGAGGCGATGCTGCGCGTCGAGATCGTCGATACCGGGATCGGCATCGACACGGACGGTCTCGGCAGGCTGTTCCAGCCCTTCTCCCAGGTCGATGCCTCGATCAGCCGCAGATATGGCGGCACCGGCCTCGGCCTGACGATCTGCAAGCAGATCGTCGAGGCGCTGGACGGACGCATCGGCGTGACGAGCCGCAAGGGCGAGGGCAGCACCTTCTGGTTCGAAATCCCCGCCCGGCCCGCCGAAGGCGAACTCATCCCTGCAGACACGGCCCAGACGGCCTCCGTCAAGGCGCTTCCCGGTCTCGACATCCTGCTCGTCGAGGACAATCTCGTCAACCAGCAGGTCGCCGCCGGCTTCCTCGCCCATCTCGGACAGACGGTGACGATCGCGGGCGACGGCCTGGAGGCCGTCGAGCTCGCTGCTGCCCGCCGCTTCGATCTCGTCCTGATGGACATGCAGATGCCGAGGCTCGACGGCATCGAGGCGACGCGGCGCATCCGGGCATCTCCCGGTCCGAACCGCGCCGTCCCGATCGTCGCCATGACGGCGAATGCCTCGGACGACGATCGCCGGCTTTGCCAGGAGGCGGGCATGACGGGCTTCCAGTCGAAGCCCGTGACCATGCAGCAGTTGCGCGCCGTCATCGGCGCACTGGATGCCGGCGCGCCGGACCTGCCGGCGGCCGAGGCCGAGCGGGAACCGGTGGACCAGGCCTTCGAACGCCGGCGGGCGGAGATCGTCGACGTGCTGGGCGAGGAGATGTTTTCCGAGCTTCTGACGAGTTTCTTCGACGACGCGGATGCGCTGTTCTCGCAATTGCGGTCCGCGCTCGCCACCGACGACCGGAGCGGCACCGATCGCCTGCTGCACAGCCTGAAGGGCGCGGCGAGCAGCGTCGGCCTGCAGGAGGTCGCCGACCGATCGCAGTCCCTGCGCCACGCCTCGCTTTCCGCGCCGGCCCTCGACGCGCTTCACGATACAGTCACACGCTACAAGCAGCGCCTCGCTGCATAGGAAGGCACCGGATGCGTATTCTCCTCGTCGACGACAACAAGACGAACCTCACCTTCCTGACGAAACTGGTCGAGAAGCTCCCCGGCTGCACGGCGCTCGCCTTCACGCAGCCGGAGGACGTCCTGGCGCAGGCGCCCGGCCTGGCCTTCGACGTGGCGATCATCGACTTCCAGATGCCGGTCTACACCGGGATCGAGCTTCTGACCGAACTGGTCCGCTTCGAGAAATATCGCGACAAGCCGGTCGTCATCGTCACCGCCGATACCGACACGGCGACCCGCATGGCCGCGCTGAATGCCGGAGCCATCGATTTCCTGACCAAGCCGGTCAATCCCCTGGAATTCCAGGCACGCGTCAGGAACCTCGTCGCGCTCGTCGACGCACGCAACAAGCTCGCCGACAAGGCCGAGTGGCTGCGTGTCGAGGTCGAGAAGGCGGTCGTCGAACTGCGCGCTCGCGAGGAGGAAATCATCGAACGGCTGACGATCGCGGCGAGCTACAAGGATCTGGACACGGCCCGCCACACCCGCCGCGTCGGCCTCTACTCCGAGGCGATCGCCCGCGCCTACGGGCTGGATCCCTGCCAGTGTTCGGACATCCGCCTCGCCTCGCCGATGCACGACATCGGCAAGGTGGCGATCCCGGACGCGATCCTGCTGAAGAGCGGCAAGTTCACCGAGCAGGAATTCGCCGCGATGCAGAAGCACACGATCGTCGGCTGCGACATCCTGAAGGAATCGAAATCGAGCCTTCTGCAGCTTGCGGCCGAAATCGCCGGAAGCCATCACGAGCGCTGGGACGGGCAGGGCTATCCCTTCCGGCTGGCAGGCGCCGCGATCCCGCTGTCCGGCCGCATCGTCGCGATCGCCGACAATTTCGACGCGCTGACGACGGCGCGCCCCTACAAGGAGGCCTGGAGCGTCGAGCGCACCGTGCAGCACATCCGCGACAAGGCCGGCAGCCAGTTCGACCCGTCCTGCGTCGCCGCCTTCGACACGGCGCTTCCCGATCTCCTGGCGATCATGGCCGAAGACCGGCGTCGCGGCGAGGATCTGGCCATCCGGTCCTGCGACATGGTGCCCGGCGAGACCTCCGCCCCGGCGGAGCATGCGCGCGACGGCGGTGCTACCGGCGACAGCGCGACCGGGCGGGCGGCGGCCTGACGGGAGGCGCCCGCGCCCGCCTCCGCCCTCATCCGCGCTGTGCGAGCCCCCGAGACGGGGGGCTCAGGCGGCCCGGCGCTGCGCCTCGCTGCCGTTCGGCTCGCGGATGCGGGCGCGTCGGTTGAGCTTGAAGCGGCCGACCAGTTCGTTCAGGTCATCGGAATTGTCGGCAAGCGACTGGCTGACGGCGGAGGTTTCCTCGACCATCGCCGCATTCTGCTGCGTCATCTGGTCGATCGCATTGACGGCGGTGCTGATCTCGGAAAGTCCGGTCGACTGTTCGCGCGAGGCCATGGCGATCGCATCGATCTTCGTGTCGATCTGCGAGACGAAGTCCTCGATCCGGCGCAGCGCCGAGCCGGTCTCGCCGACGAGCCTGACGCCGGTGCCGACCTCGGTCGACGCCTTGTCGATCAGGCTGCTGATTTCGCTCGCCGCCCGCGCCGAGCGCTGCGCCAGTTCGCGAACCTCCTGCGCGACCACGGCGAACCCCTTGCCGGCATCGCCCGCGCGCGCCGCCTCGACGCCGGCATTCAACGCCAGCAGGTTGGTCTGGAAAGCGATGCCGTCGATGACGCCGATGATCGAGGCGATCTCGCGCGAGCCGGTCTCGATCCGGGTCATCGCGTCGATCGCATCGCGCACCACGTCGCTCGACGTGGTGGCACAGGTGCGGGCTTCCTTGACGAGGGCGCGGGTCTCTCCGGTATGGTCGACCGAGGCGCGCACCGTCGCGGTGACCTCCTCCAGCGCGGCGGCGGTCTGTTCGAGAGCGGCCGCCTGCTGCTCGGTGCGCTTCGACAGGCTGTCCGCCGCAGCGCGCATCTCGCGCGAATTGCCGGCGACCAGCGCCGTCTTTGCCAGCACGTTCTCGAGCGTGCTCTGGAAGGTGGCGATCGACTGGTTGAAGTCGTGCCGCAGCTGTTCGAACTGCGCCGCGAAGGGCGTGTCGATCGTCATGCGGATGTTGCATTCGGAGAGCCGCTTCAGGCCGGCACCGAGCGTTTCGACGACCTCCTGCAGGTCGGCTGCCGCCTGCGCGTTCAGCCGCTCGCGGCCGACCCGCTCCGCCTCGGATGTCCGCCGGCCCTCCTCCATCTCCTCGCGCAGGCGCTGGCGCTCCATCGCCGCGAGGCGGAAGACGTCGACCGACTGCGCCATGCTGCCGATCTCGTCGGCCCGCGCCGTCATCGGTACGTCCTGGCTGTAGTCGCCCTTCGACAGGAGGCGCATATAGTCGCTGATGCGGCCGAGCGGCAGGATCGCACGCCGGCGCAGGAACCAGAGGCCGGCGAGGAACAGCAGCACGGACACGGCGCTGCCGGCCATCGCCCAGGATTCCAGCCAGCGATCCCTCCCTTCCGCCTCGGCCTGCGTCCGAGCAAGATGCGCGTTCGAGCGCTGGACCAGATCGACGACGGCCGCCTCGTGCGCATGGAAATCGTCCTTGAGACTGTCCAGCGCATCGTGCAGCGCCTTGCTGTCGCCGGCCGCCGCGGCCGTCAGGTAACGGTGCTCGATATTGGCCCAGAACGTATCCGCCTTCGCCACCACGTCGTTGTCCAGGAAGGTCTTGAGATCATCCGGCAGCGCCGAGGCATCCCAGAAGGCCCGCCTTTCCTCATAGCTCTTTTTCAGCGCGAGGATGCGGGCGGTGTTCGCCTGCAGCAGTTCGTCGTGGATCGCCGCCTCGCTGGCAAGGCTGTAGCTTTCGACGAGGAAGAGCGGGGGCGGCATGATGTCGGCGATCAGGTCCTTGCCGTCGACGATGCGGGAAAACACCGGGCCACCGACCTTCAGTTCCCGCAGCGCCATCTGCTGCAGTCCGATACCGAGGGCGAGCCCGCCGGTCACGACACACCCGAAAACAACCAGAATCTTCGAAATCCTGAGACCGCGCACGCCTTCCCCCCGCTTCTGTCGAATGCCGGGTTCGGGCAACATCATGCCGTGTCCGGATATCGCTAAACATGGGAGACCTTCGCTGACAATTCCTTAACCGAAAGCGGCGCGCGACCACTATATTCGAAAAGAATGATGAACCTCAGCGACCTGCGGTTCATGCACGGTTCGGCCTATATCCTGAAAGTCGTGACGGATCGCCGCGCGGCGACGGCGCGCTAGAGCATTTCCGGTGATCACGGGATCACCTTCAATGCTCTCAGTCGTTCTTCTTGTCGCATTCTCCGGCGCCGAAGCGATCACGCTTCGGCTGGAAATGCTCTAGACCTTCGGCTTGACGGCGCGGCTGCGCGGCTTCGGCGCAGCCGGCTCCTTCGGGGCCGCAGGCTTGCGGGGAGCACGCGGTTTCACCGGCTTTTCCGCCAGAGCCGTGTCGTCGGCGATCGGGCCGGCGGATGCGGGGGGCATTTCCTCCCCGGCGATGTCTGCGGGTTCGACGGTCAACGCCTGCTCGGCCGCGCCTTCGAGTTCTTCGCGCTCGCGAAGGGCCTGGTTCCAATGGTCCTGATCGCGACCATCCGGACGGCCGTTCTCCTCCCAGATCTGGTACGCCCGCCGGTTGATCCAGTCCAGTCGCTCGTTGCTCATGATACCCCACCCCGCTCCAGGTTCAAAACATCGATCAGACAAGCGCATCGTGCCCTTGCGCGGCGGCCCTTGTCAAACGGACGTCCAGGCATTGACGTTGAAATTCGCTTCCCGGGCGGCATCGGTAAAGGCCGCGCGCGCCTTGCTCGGCGGAAGATCGCCCGCCAGAACCTTTTCGCAGATGCGAAGAGCATCATCAAGGGCCGCGCCTTCGGAAAGCGGCCAGTGATTCGTCAGGCAGAGCGCCGCGTCCCGCGTGCTTTGCACCCGGATCACGCGGCTGTCCGCCTCCAGAATGACGGGTTCGCCCCAGAGGCGGTCGGTGGTGAGGTCCGTCATCGGCGCGCTCCGGCCGCATAGGGTCGTCGGGAGACGTCCTGCGGCGCCTCCGGCAACCGCGCGGAGACCGAGGGGTCGACGGCGGCAATGTCTGCGAGCGCAATGATGCCGGCGATCCGCCGCTCGGCGTTCATCACCACGAGTCGGCGCAGCTGCAGCGACAGCATCTTCTCCACAACCGCCTGAACCGTGTCGGTCTCGTCGCAGGTTTCCGCGCAGACAGTCATGAATTCATAGATCGCCGTCGTGGTGGGCAGGCCTTTCGCGGTGATGGCGGCCATGATGTCGCGGTCTGTCACAATGCCGACGACCGTGCCGACACCGGGCGTTTCGACCGGGAGGACGCCGACATTCGCGGCGGCCATCAGGCGGGCGGCCGACTGGGCCGAGTCCGTGGGGGAAATGCTGTAGACCTGCGCCGACATCAGGTCGCTGACCAGCAGATCCGTCCCACTCACGGGCGGCCCTCGGCCAGACTGCGGCCGTTGATCGACGCCGGAACCGCGATTTCCTCGAGCGGCGTCTTTTTCAGGGGAAGATCCACCTGATGCGGCGCCATCACCTGCGGCTCGAAGGCATTGCGGCGTTTCGGCGAGGAAAGGGTGGATGCCAGTTTTCGTCCCGGCAGGAGGCGCGCCAGTTCCGCGCGCCAGGTCGATTTGCGTGCCATGTCTCTCTCCTTGTTTCCGGCCCGCGATGGCGGCAGGCAAGCTGCACGCATCGGGGGTCTCACAGGCGGGGGCATCCGCTCCAACGCGGCAACCATAGCATGGTTCCGCGGAAATTGCGAAAATCGCGGCGCCGGGCGGAACCCGCCCGATCCGTCTCCGTTAGAACTGCGATGGATCCGAAGACCGGAGAAGCGGAATGGCGTTGGGCAGGGTGGTTCTGGTGACAGGGGCGGGATCCGGCATCGGCCGGGCATCGGCGCTCGATTTTGCCTCGCGCGGCGATGCGGTCGCGCTGATCAGCCGCAGCCCCGACGAGATCACGGAGACCGCCCGCCTGATCGAGGAGAAAGGCGGGAAGGCTCTGCCGCTGGTCGCCGACATTTCCGAGGAAGCCGGAATGCGCCGGGCCGTGGAGCGGGTGGTGGCCGACTTCGGCGGGCTCGATGTCGTCGTCGCCAATGCCGGCATCAACGGGGTCTGGGCCCCGATCGACGAGTTGAAGCCCGACGAATGGGACAGGACGATCGCGGTCAACCTGCGCGGAACCTACCTGACCCTGCACCTCACCATCCCCCATCTGCGCCGTGCCGAGGCGCCGGCGATCGTGGTCGTCACCTCGATCAACGGCACGCGCACCTTCACCTCGGCCGGCGCGACCGCCTATTCCGCCACCAAGGCGGCGCAGCTCGCCCTCGTCCAGCAGCTCGCCCTCGAACTCGGCCGTGACCGGATCCGGATCAACGCCGTCTGTCCGGGCGCGATCGAGACCAGGATCGAGGACAATACGGACCGCCGTAACACCGGGAAATCGGGCATTCCGGTCGTCTGGCCGGAAGGCGAGATCCCTCTGACCGGCGGCGTGCCCGGAACGGCCGAGGACGTGGCGGAGGCGATCACCTTCCTGTGCTCGGCCGCCGCCCGGCATATCACCGGAACCCCGGTGTTCATCGACGGCGGCCAGAGCCTGTTGCGGTAACGAAACAAGGAGAAGAGCCATGCCCCAGGGCGACAAGAGTGCCTATACCGACAAGCAGAAGCGTAAGGCGGCGCATATCGCCGAGAGCTACGAGGACCGCGGCGTCCCGGAACAGGAAGCGGAGCGCCGCGCCTGGGCCACCGTCAACGATCGGGACGGCGGCGGCAAGAAATCCGGCAGCGGCCGCAAGACACCGTCGAAGTGAACCTTGCCGGCATGAGGCGACCGGCGTCCCGCCGGCGGACATCCGCCGCGTCGCTCCGACGCCGAGCCGGTGCCGTTCCGGCGTCGGTGCTGTGGGAAAGGCGGACGCGCATGTCGCATGTGACCGTGTTCTGCCGGAGGTCGCGTCAGAGGCCGCAGGCGGCGTGATACGAGGCGAGGCTCTGCGTCACGCGCCAGACGAGGAGGGCGTCCGGATCGAGCGGCCTGTCCGCGAAATGCGCCGCGGCAGGCAGGTGTTGCCAGAACAGCGGCAGGGGCACGACCTGGCCAGAAAGCGCCTCCACTAGCCGCCGCGTCGCAGCCTGCGCCTCGGGCGCGGCCCAGTAGTAGCGGATGCGGTCGGACAGGGAATAATGCCGCAGAAGCCGCTCCTCCGCCGCCGTCCCGTGGTAGTGGCGGCGCCAGTGCCCCGGTTCGGCGCGCATCAGCATCTCCATCGCGCGATGGAGCGGCCGGTCCCCATAGCCGTCGAGAAGGTCCGAGGCGATCAGGTCGAGGGCGTAGAGCGCCTCGCGCAGCACGAAGGTCAGTTCGGGACCAACCTTCAGGATCGGAAAACCGTCCTCGACAAGCGCCGCCAGCGGCACCGTTCCCTGATAGTCGGTGGAATGGGCCTCGAAGACGAATTGCGGCTCGTCGGCGAGAACGCCCGTAAGCGGCGTGATCTTCGAGCGATCGTAGAGGATGACGTTGTGATTGCCGAATTCGACGCCCGGCTGCACGACGAGGCCGATCGCCCGGGCGAAGGCGTCGGAAAGGCCGGCCTCGGCGAAGACGCGGCGATGCACGGCGATCGTGCGGCGCGCGGCGTCTGCCCCGGTCGGCTCGATCGCCGTCAGCGCATGGTCGGCGCCGCCGGGCGGCGGCACCTCGGTGCCGATCACATAGACCGGCAGGGCGCCGCCGGCCTTGCGGGCACTCGCCTCCGCGACCGCCGCGAGCCGCGCCGCGCGGGCCGCCGTCGTCTCGTCGTCGAGGGCGTCCGGTTCGCCCTGGCAGCCCATCGAAGCGTCGAGATGGATCTTGCGGAAGCCCGCCTCGACATAGGCCGCCATCATCGTCTCAGCCTCCGCCATCGCCTCCCCGGCCGGGCGATCCCGCCAGGGATTGGGGCCGAGGTGATCGCCGCCGAGCACGATGAGATCAGCCGGGCAGCCTTCTTCCTCGGCGAGCCGGAACACCAGCGCGGCGAAATCCGCCGGCCTCATGCCGGTGTAGCCGCCCTGGTGATTGACCTGGTTGCAGGTTGCCTCGATCAGGACCGTGCTGCCTTGCGCGGCGCCGTGGCGGAGTGCCGCCCGCAGGACCAGCGGATGGGCGGAGCAGACGGAGGTGATGCCTTTCGGCGTGCCCTTGCGCTTCATGAGGGCGAGATCGGCGAGCTGGACCGGCATCAGGCGCGCCTTTCCGTCGAGGCGATGAAGGCATCGAGTTCGGCGCGGGTGCCGGCGCCCTCCATCGGGCCGACACGGGTGACGTTGCGGGCGCCGGCGGCCGAGGCATAGGCGAGCGCCTGCTCCGGCGGCAGGCCGAGGCGGCGGCAGGCGACATAGGCGCCGCCGAAACAGTCGCCGGCCCCCGTCGGATCGCGCTCCTCGACGACGAAGGCCGGCGCCTCGATGCGCGATCCGTCACGACCGAAACAGGTGGCGCCGGCGGCACCGCGCTTCAGCACGATTTCCCCGACGCCGCGCCGAAACAGGCTGGCGATCGCCGCCGCCTCGCCGTCGACGCCGGCGGCGCGCTCGAGTTCCTCGCCCGAGGGCAGGAGCAGGTCGGCCGACGACACGAGCGCCTCGAAGCGGCGCTCGGTCGCGGCATCGAGCACCAGTTCCTTGCGCAGATTCGGGTCGACGGACAGCGTGCCGCCGCGTGCCTTGATGATGTCGACGGCGCGGTCGATCACCGCGACGGCGCTCTTCATCGAGAGCGCCGTGCCCATGACGTGCAGATGGCCGGCGCGCGCCACAAGCGCCTCGACCTCCGCACTCCAGCCGAAGCGCGCCGCCGCCGAGGTGGCGATGTTGTAGACGAAGTCGCGCGCGCCGTCGGCGCGATAGCGAACGAAGGCGCTGCCGGTCGGAAATTCGGGATCGGTTGCGATGGCCGAAACGTCGACGCCGTCGCGCATCAGGCGATCAAGGTTGACCCGGCCGAAATCGTCCCTGCCGACCGCGCCCACCATCGCCGCCTGCCCGCCGATGCGGCCGCATTGCGAAATGAAGATCGCCGGCGCCCCGCTCGGATACGGCCCGACCAGCGGCTGCGCCGCGAGGAAACCGTCGCCGACGGTCGTCGCGACGATCTCGACCAGGATCTCCCCGACGCACACCGTCGGCCCGAGCGCGTCCGGCGCCAATACGTCCACCATTCTGTCCCTCCTCCCTCGTCACCCTTTTCAGGCGATGCCGTCCTCGGCACCGAATTCCTCGTTGTCCAGCGACAGGAAGCGCTGGTGCAGCAGACAGGCGGCGCCATAGGCCGAGCCGAAGTCCGGCTCGGCATCGACCACGATGTCGACCGGCGGCAGCGGCACGCTCTGCCCGGCCGCCATATGCGCGGCGACACGCGCCGCCACCAACGGATAAAGGCCCGCGACCACGCCGCCAAGCACGATCCTGTCCGGATCGATCAGGTGGCGGGCCTGCAGCAGCGCCTCCGCCAGATGCCGGGACCAGGTTTCCGCGAGCGCGACGGCGGACGGCACGCGATCGCGCACCTCGGCGATGAGCGCGGCAAGATCCCCGTCCTGCCCGGTGGCAGCCCGGTACTGCGCGACCAGCGCCTCGCGGCCGATCAGCGCCTCGAGCGGCCGCCCCCCTCCGCAAGGCACCCGCGTGTGGCCGATCTCGCCGGCGAGGCCATGGCCGCCGCGAAAGAGCCGGCCATCGATCAGGACCCCGCCGCCGACGCCCGTCTCGATCAGCAGGAACAGCGTGACGCCCGCCCCGCCGTTGCGGTAGCCGTCGCCGATCGCGAAGGCATTCGCGTCGTTTTCGACGGTGACCGGCATCGGCCGGGGAACGGCGGCACGCGCGATCTCACCGAGCGGCACGTCGCGCCAGCCGATCAGCGGCGCGATCGCGACCACGCCGCCGACGCGGATATGCGCCGGTGTCGCAATGCCGAGCCCCCGGCAGCGGTCGATCATGCCGGGCTCCATCGCCTCCAGCGCCATGGCAAGACCGTTCGCCACCGCGTCGTCGACGGTCGCCGCCGGCGTGTCGAACGCCTGCTTGCGGCGGAGAAGGATCCGCGCGGTCATGTCGATGACGACGGCCGCGAGGTGCTCGACGCCGATTTCAAGCCCGATGAACAGAGCGGCATCCGGAACGAGTTCCAGCATGATGCCGGGACGACCGGCCCTGAGCCGCCCGCCCGTCTCCCTGCCCCCGGTCTCGCGCACATAGCCGCCGCCGGTCAGCGCGGCGACGATCTCGCCGGAGGACGAACGGTTCATGCGAAGCGCCCGCGCCAGTTCCGCCCGGCTCGCGCCGCGGCTGAGATAGAGGGACTGCAGCGCGGCGACGATGTTCGCCTGCCGGATCCTGCGCGGCGAACTGCCTGTCGGTGCCCTGTCGCTCATGCCCCGTCTTCCCAAGCTCCGCCCTGCCCCGGCGTCCGGGCAGGGCGACATGCAGCGCCGACGATCAGGGACGCGCGTTGGTCGCCCGGCGGCGCCGGGCCTCGTCGAGCTTCAGTTCGATATACTGTTTGGCATGGGCGGCAAGGGGGTCGTTCTCGGTCCAGGTGTCGCGCCAGATGGCGCAGGCGAGCGACAGGCTCTCGTCGACCACCGCCGTGGAAAAGCTCTCGAACACGATGTCGCGCTGGTAGTCGATGTCGAGCAGCGCATCGAACATCCGGTCGAAATCGATGACGCCGTCGCCGAGATAGCCGCGATTGCTCTCGCCGATGTGGAAATAGCCGAGCTTGTCGCCGGCAAGCCGGATCGCGGCGGCCGGATTGGCCTCCTCGATGTTCATGTGGAACGTGTCGAGATGCAGCCGCACGTGATCGGACCCGGTCTCGGCGATGAACTTAAGCCCCTGCGCCGTGGTGTTGAGGAGGTTCGTCTCGAAGCGGTTGACGATTTCGAGCACCAGATCGACGCCGGCGCTCCTGGCGACCTCCGCGGTCTCAGCGATCGCGGCGACGCTGTTGTCCCAGCCGCGCCGGGTCGGCTGGCGATTGTACTTGGTGTGGGCGGAATAGAGAATGCCGCCGAGCTTGTTGCCGCCGATGTCGCGCACGGCGCGCACCGCATCGGCCAGCATCGCCTTGCCGCCGGCGACGACGGAACTGTCCTCGCTCGACACGTCCTTGTCGAGCGGCAGGCCCATCGTCACGCCGATCTCGACATCGAGGGAACGTGCAAGGGTCGCAAGGCGGTCGAGATCGAACCGCTCCGGACGCAGATAGGCGAACTCGATGGTGCGATAGCCATGCTCCGCCGTCTTGCGCAGCGCGGTTTCGAGCCCTTCCTGGGTCTGCCCGCCCGTCCAGACAAAAGAGTGAATGCCAAGCCGGCCCATGATGCGCTCCTCCCTCGCTTTTTCCTCGACCGTGGCGGTAGCAGAATTAGTTTGGAAGAGCAACAAATTTGGAAACCGTCTAAAGAGCCGGCTTTGGGCCGGTAGCCGGCAGTGCGGCGCAATATTCCGAACAGGGCGATGCGAGTGAAAGGCTGACGCCGAACCCGTCTTCCGTTTCGCAGGCTTCCGCGACAAAAAGAGCGGTCGCGCAGCCGGTTTTGTCGGGCGCGGCTCTTGGAACGGAGCGACGCCGCGAGGATGAGCCATTCGAGCCGGATCCGGCCGCCGTCAGGCGGCCGGCTCGGCGGACATCGGGTCAGCGCCGGAACGAGAACCAGCGTCGGCGCGGCGGCTTCGCGGCCTCCGTTTCGGCCTTGCGCGGAGCGAAGACGGCGACGCTCGACTGGTAGACGATGGCCGGATTGTCGGCGGCGTGCGTGCGGACCGAATCCTCCGCGCCGGTGTCGAGAACGCGGCTCCATTCGGTCACGCCGTTGACGGGAGGCAGGTCGAAGGCGCAGTCCCCGCCGGCATTGAAGACCATAAACAGCTGGTCCATCGCCTGCGTGTCGGTCGAGCCGATGCTCTTCGCCAGGCAGACGCCGAGCACGCGGAGATCGCCGTTCGCCCAGCTTTCCTCGTCCATCGCTTCGCCGTTCGGCTTGAACCACGCGATCTCGACGCGGCCGTCCTCACCCGTCTCGCCGGTCAGGAAGCGCTCCTGGCGCAGGACCGGATGGGCCTTGCGGAAGGCGACGGCGTCGCGGCAAAAATCGAGGAAGGGATCGTCGCGCCCGGTCCAGTCGATCCAGCCGATCTCGTTGTCCTGGCAATAGGCATTGTTGTTGCCGCCCTGGCTGTTGCCGAGCTCGTCGCCGCCGACGATCATCGGCACGCCCTGGCTCAGCATCAGCGTCGCGATCATGTTGCGCCGCCGCCGGGCCCGCGCCGCGTTGATGTCGGCATTGTCGGTCGCGCCCTCGGCGCCCATATTGTCCGAGTGGTTGTTCGAATGGCCGTCGCGATTGTCCTCGCCATTCGCCTCGTTGTGCTTGTCGTTGAAGGAGACGGTGTCCATCAGCGTGAAGCCGTCATGGGCGCCGAGGATGTTAATCGAGGAGGTGGCGCCGCGGTCGGAATGGTTGAACTGGCGCGCCGAACCGGTCAGCCGCTCGGCGAGCTTCGACACCAGGCCGCCGTCGCCCTTCCAGAAGCCGCGCACGTCGTCGCGATACTTGTCGTTCCATTCGCGGAAGGGATGCGGGAAGCCGCCGACCTGGTAGCCGCCCTCGCCGACGTCCCAGGGCTCGGCGATGAGCTTCACGCCGGCGAGCATCGGATCCTGCCGGATCGCGTCGAAGAAGCCGCCCTCGCGATCGAAGCCGACATGGGCCTCCCGGCCGAGCGTGCTGGCAAGGTCGAAACGGAACCCGTCGATATGCATGACGCCGACCCAGTAGCGCAGGCTGTCGAGCACCATGCGCATCACCATCGGATGGGCGACGTTCAGCGTGTTTCCGGTGCCCGTCGTATCATAGGTATGGCGCTTGTCGTCGGGGGAGAGCAGATAATAGCTGGCATTGTCGATGCCGCGGAAGCTGAGCGTCGGCCCGCGCTCCGATCCCTCGGCCGTGTGATTGTAGACGACATCCATGATCACTTCGATGCCGGCGGCATGGAAGCGGCGGACCATGGTCTTGATTTCCGTGATCTGCGAGGACGACAGGTAGCGCGACTGCGGCGCGAAGAAGCCGAGGGTCTGGTAGCCCCAGTAGTTGCGCAGATCCTTCTCGACCAGATAGCGATCGTCGACGAAGGACTGGATCGGCAGCAGTTCGACGGCGGAGACGCCGAGCTTGACGAGATGGTCGATGATCGGCTCGCTGCACATGCCGAGGAAGGTGCCGCGAAGCCGCTCCGGCACCTGCGGATGCGTCATCGTCATGCCGCGCAGATGAGTCTCGTAGATCACGGTGTCGGTCCAGGGACGGCGGATCGCCTGGTCGCCGTCCCAGTCGAAGGCCGGGTCCTGCACCACGCCCTTGACCATGAACGGGGCGCTGTCGCGCTCGTCGAAGCTGAGATCGTCTCCCTCCGCGCCGATCGTGTAGCCGTAGAGCGCGTCGTCCCAGACGATGTCGCCGATCACCTGCTTGGCGTAGGGATCGAGCAGCAGCTTGTTCGGGTTGAAGCGATGGCCGTTGCCGGGGTCATAGGGCCCGTGAACGCGGTAGCCATAGACCGTGCCGGGACCGAGCCCCTCGATGTAGCCGGACCAGACGTCCCCCTCGCGCTTCGGCAGCGGCAGCCGCGCCGTCTCCGTCTTGCCGTCCTTGGTGAAAAGGCAAAGCTCCACCTTCTCGGCATGCGCGGAAAAAAGAGCGAAATGGGTCCCCTGGCCGGTATAGTCCGCCCCAAGCTCCGGTTTGAGGAAATCGAGTTCCGAAAAGGATACAGTCATGGAAGGCCACCCCCTGCGTCGTGGATCGTGACAGGGTCGCGCCGCGCAGGCATCCGGTTCGGGTCACGTGATTTCACGCAATCCCCCGGTGTCGCCCATGCCGCCCCCATCTTTTTGTGCAACGCCGCATTCCCGCAAAGGTTCCTGCCGGCCACCAAGAATCACGCCGGGTCGCGTCGGCCGCGAAAGCGGCTGCCTGGGGCGGAACAAACAGGACGGCAGGGGATTTGGTAACGGTCCCGCCTTAGAGGAGATCGCCAGCATGCGCGCCGAAGCGTCGCTGACCGCCCCGCCCCCCGAACCCTCCGCCGCCACGACCATCCTCCCGGCCTGGGGGCCGGCACCCCTGCCGGACGGCGCCTGGCGCTTCCGGCTCTGGGCCCCCTCGCAGCCCTCCGTCGACCTCGTCCTCAACGGCGAGATCCATCCGATGCGGCAATCGGCCGATGGCTGGTACGAATTCGTGACGGTGCACGCACGGCCGGGCGACACCTACCTGTTCCAGCTCGCGGACGGAACGCGCATGGCCGATCCGGCCTCGCGCCTCCAGGCATTCGGCGCGACCGGCCCCTCCGTCGTCGTTGCGCCGCGGACCTACCGATGGACGCAGGAGAACTGGCGCGGACGGCCCTGGAGCGAAACGATCCTCTACGAACTCCATGTCGGCACGTTCACGCCCGAGGGAACATTCCGGGCGGCGATCGACAGACTGCCCCATCTCGCATCGACCGGCATCACCGCCATTGAAGTGATGCCGATCGCCCATTTTCCCGGAGAGCGGGGGTGGGGCTATGACGGTGTCCTGCACTATGCGCCGCACACCGCCTATGGCTCCCCGGACGACGTCAGGGCCTTCGTCGATGCCGCCCATGCGCTGGGCATCTCGGTCCTGCTCGACGTCGTCTACAATCACTTCGGGCCCGAGGGAAACTACCTCTCCGCCTCCACGCCGGAATTCTTCCGCAGCGACCGGCCGACGCCCTGGGGGGCGGCGATCGCCTTCCGCCACCGGGCGGTCCGCCGCTACTTCATCGAGAACGCGCTCTACTGGCTCGGCGAGTTCCGCTTCGACGGCCTGCGCTTCGATGCGACGGAAGAGATCGCCGATGACGGACCACGCCACATGCTCTTCGAGATGACGGAAGAGATCCGCGCCGCCTTCCCCGATCGTCAGATCCACCTCATCGCCGAAGACCAGCACAGCCGGCACGGCATTCTCCTGCGCGACGAGGCGGGTCGGGCACGCCATTTCACCGCGGCCTGGAACGACGACCTGCACCATGCCCTGCACGTGATCGCGACCGGCGAGAGCCTCGGCCACTATGCCCGCTATGCGGATGCGCCGGGCGACCATCTCGACCGGGCCACGGCGGAAGGATTTCTCTTTTCGAAGGGCGAGATCGGCGAGGGCGGGCAGGACGCGTCCCATCCGCCGGATGTCCACGTCAATTTCCTGCAGAACCACGACCAGATCGGCAATCGCGGCTTCGGAGAGCGCCTGACCGCCCTGACCGACCCGGCACGACTCGAGGTGCTGACGGCGATGCTGCTGCTCATTCCCCAGGTGCCGATGCTGTTTATGGGCGAGGAGTATGGCGAGACGGGGCCATTCCACTTCTTCGCCGATTATGACGGCGAGCTCGGAGAGGCGGTGCGCAACGGCCGGCGCAAGGAGGCGGAAAATTTCGGCGGCCTCCCGGCGGGCAAGAATTTCGCCGACCTGCCGGACCCGGTGTCGCCGGAGACGCTTGAGCGGTCGCGATTGGACTGGACGCGGGCGGAAACGGCCGATGGCCGTCGGCACCGTGACGAGATCCGGGCGCTGATCGCCCTGCGGCAGGAACATGTCGCCCCGCTGATCGCGAAAGCAGGCCCCGTCGGCACGGAAATCCTGCCGACAGGCGAAGAGGAGACGGCGGTCGACTGGTCTTTTGCCGACGCCCGGCTGCAGATGCGCATGACGCTCGCCGACGAAGGCGCCCTCCTGCCGGCGACGTCCGGCACGGTCATCTATCGCTGGCCACCGCAGGAAGGCGGCGACGTGAACCGTTTTTCCGGCCCCGGCATCCTGGTGGCGCTGGAACACAAACATGGGGAGACAAAGGCATGAGGATCGCGGAAGTGATGTCGCACAGCGTGGAAACTGCGGCGCCGGACGAACCGCTGCAGGCAGTGGCACAGCGCATGGTGGACGCCGATATCGGCTTCCTGCCCGTCGTCGGCGCTACCGGCCTGATCGGGACGGTGAGCGACCGCGATATCATCGTTCGCGCGGTAGCAGCGGGGCATGATGCCTCCCTTCCGGTCGCCGGGATCATGGAGACGGAGAGCATCTCCTGTCTCGACGACGAGGAGAGCAACGCCGTCGCTGCCGGAATGCGGGCGACCGATCGCCGCCGCCTGGCGGTGCTCGACCGCCGCAACAGACTTGTGGGCGTTGTGTCCCTTGCCGATCTCGACCGCGCCAGCGAAGAGGGTGCCGCGTGAGACGCGATACCCTCTCCAGATCGTCGAAAGCGCTTCAAAAACGCCTCATGCCGGCGCGCGATGACTACGGCATCAAAGATGTTCAGAAGAAATGACGGAGAGACTCGTTGGTAGACGGGTGCTCGCCGATGCGTCAGCGCAGCCAGACCTCGATGTCCGACGGCCGGCGGAGCCCGGCCCGGTGCTTGAGATCGAGCTTCTCCCAGGCAAACCGCTTCGCCTCCGCCTCCGCGGCCTCCCGATCCGTATAGGTATCGGGCAGGACATAATCCTTGCCTTCGCAGGACAGAAGAGCCTTTCGGCTGAGAAGGTCGAAATGCAGCTGGATCTTCGCGGGCGACGTCATGTGCTTCCTCCACAACAGGTCTTTTGGGCTCCGAACTCTGCAATCGGCCCGGGGTTCCATGGCGCGTGAAAAAAAGCGGCGTGAGAAAATCTAGGAGGGGCGCGCGGGACAGGGCGGGAGGAACCACGGCGGCCCGGCCCCGTTAGTCTGGGTCCGGTCCTGACGTTCAGGACCCTTGCCTGAAGGAGACCCTAGATGACCTATCATATTGCTGAAGGCGACGGAAACGGCAGGATCGACGTCAACGGCCACGTCCTGCCCGTGTCCTATCACCTGACCGCCGAACGGCAGGGCGGCAGCGGCAGTCGCGTCGCCGTCTCGATCACGCTGCAGGCGCCGCGCGACTGGCTGATCGAGAAAGGTTTCGAGGAAGAAGCGACGCTGATCCGGGGCAATGGCGAGCGCGGTACCGTCCGCAGCGAAGCGGACGTCTCCGCAGAAGACCCGTTGTCGATCCGGCTGGCGGGCGAGGCAGACGTCGCGGACGGCAGCATCGGTCGCACCTTTCCCGAACTGGCATAGCGCAGTCTCCGAGACGAGACAGAAAAATGCCGGCCTTCGGGGCCGGCATTTTTGTTCGAATCCATTGGTGTTACTGGGCCGGAGCGACCGGGGCGGTCTGCTGCGACTCGCCACCCGTGCCGCTCTGCGGCCTGGCATCGGTGGTGGTGCCCGGAACGGTACCCTCGACAGTCGCGTTGCCGGGCGTCGTCGTGTCGGCCGGCGGGGCGACCTGCTGGACCTGGGTGGCCGGGTCGTTGTCGATGCTCTCGCCCCACATCGCCGCGCCGGCCCAGGCGATCGCGACAAGGACGAGGCTTGCGATCAGGATCCTGAGGACGGGAATGCCGGGGCGGCCCTGCCGTGCTTCCTTCGCCGAAAACTCGTTTCGCTCCGCCTCATGCGTGCGGTCCGCATAATGTGCCATGGTCTGTCTCCTTCATCTCTGGTCTTTCGGCCTTGCGACCCATGTTCAGACAACGGCGCGGGCATCTGGAAAGTTCCCCTGCCGTGCCCCGGGGCGGGGATCCGGGAGCGGCCTCCTCAAGCCCGCACCTTCCCGACCGGCGGAGATGATCCGGCACCGCCGGAACATTCGGACAGGTGATCCGTTGTCCGATCTTGCCCCCTTCAACGCCATGGACCAGAATGCCCGACGCACCTTCGTCCTTTCCCTCCTCGACCTATCGCGTGCAGTTCCGCAACGGCGTCGATTTCGACGCCGCCATTGCGCTGCTGCCGCATCTGACAAGGCTCGGCATCTCCCATCTCTACGCCTCGCCGATTTTCACCGCAGTCAGCGGTTCGACCCATGGCTATGATGTGGTCGACGCCAATGCCGTCGATCCCGTCCTTGGAGGGCTGACCGGCTTCGAGAGGCTGGCGGAGGCCTGCCTAGACGCCGGCATCGGCATCATCCTCGACATTGTCCCCAACCACATGGCGGCGAGCCTCGAGAACCGCTGGTGGTACGACGTGGTGAAGAACGGGACGGAGAGCGCCTATGCCCGGCACTTCGACATCGACTGGTCGGAACGGCTGACGCTGCCCTTTCTCGGCGCCCCCTTCGCCGAGGAGGTTGAAGCGGGCCATGTGCGGCTGGCCCTCGACTGCGACAATCGGTGCCTTGCCTTCCGCTGCTACGACACCCTCTATCCCCTCACCCCGGCGAGCTGGCCGATCGCGCTCGAGCGCCTGAGCGACGGCATCGGTGCCGGAGACTTCGCCCTTCTTCGCCATGACGGCGCGATCGCCGCCGGGATCAGCGCGCTTCCGGAGGAGGCGCGGCTTCGCCTCGACCGGGCCTTCGAGCGCCTGTCGCAGGACGGCGACCGGATGGAATCGATCCACCTTTTGCAACCCTATGTCCTGACCTCCTGGCGGACGGCGCGCAAGAACCTCTCCTTCCGCCGCTTCTTCGAAATCACCGGGCTGGTCGGCGTCCGGGTCGAGGATGCCGCCGTCTTCGACGATACCCACCGTCTCATTCTCGATCTGGTCCGGCGCGGCCTCGTCGGCGGATTGCGCGTCGACCATGTCGACGGTCTCGCCGATCCGGCCGCCTACCTCGCGCGCTTGCGCCGGGAGGTAGGCCCCGAGGTCTGGATCGGGGTGGAGAAGATCCTGGAGCAGGACGAGGCCCTGCCGCCCGACTGGCCGGTCGAAGGCACGACCGGCTACGAGGTGATCACGGCGTTGGCCGACCTCCTGGTCGATCCCGCCGAGAACGGGCGGCTCGACGCCGCCTTCCAGACCCTGCGCTCCGAACCGCGCAGCCATGAGGCGCAGATCCGTGCCTGCAAGGAACGGATGCTCGCCGAGAACTTCGAGGGCGAGGTGGCACGACTGGCGCGCCTCGGCGCAGCCATGGCAGGAGACGCCGGCGAGACGCTGACGGATGCGGAGGTGGCGCAGGCCATCCGCGCGCTGATCGTCGACCTGCCGGTCTATCGCACCTATGCGACGGAAAGCGGCATCTCGGCGGCCGACCGCCGGCTCGTCGACGGCATCGCCTCGACGGCGCTGCGCGCGGCGAACGAAGAGGGCGAGGCCGCCGCGATCGCCTTTCTCCAGGTCATCCTCCAGCACCCCGTGCCTGGTATCCATCCGGGTGACCTTTCAAGGTTTCGCGCCCGTTTCCAGCAGTTGAGCGGGCCGGTGATGGCGAAGGCGGTGGAGGACACGTTCTTCTACCGCCATACGGGCTTCCTCGCCCTGAACGAGGTCGGCGGAACGCCCGCGCGCCCGGCGGGTGGCGTGGAGGCCTTCCACGCCTTCATAGAGCGCCGCGCGAGGGAGATGCCGGCCGGGCTTTCGGCGACCTCGACCCACGACACCAAGCGCGGCGAGGACGCCCGCGCCCGCCTCTATACGCTCAGTGAGGCGCCTGAGACATGGATCGACGCGGTGACGCGCTGGACGATCATGAACAGCGCAAGGGTACGGGGCGCACGGCGCGACCTCGACACGGAATGGCTGCTTTACCAGAGCCTCGCCGGCGTGTGGCCCGTCTCGGGCCCGCCGGCGGACACGGAACTGCCGGACCTTGCCGACCGCCTGAAGGCGTTCATGATCAAGGCATTGCGGGAAGGCAAGGAGAAGAGCGACTGGGCCGCGCCGGACGAGGAGCGGGAAATCGAGCTCGGCAACCGCGTCCTCGACATGCTGTCCCCGGGAAACGAGGCCTTTCTTGCCGATGTCGACCGGACACTCCGCCCCTTCATTCGCGCCGGACTCGTCAATTCGCTCGCCCAGACGCTGGTCAAGCTGACGGCGCCCGGCATTCCCGACATCTACAACGGCGCGGAAGGCCTCGACCTGTCGCTGGTCGATCCCGACAACCGCAGGCCGGTCACGCCGGTGGCGACGCCGGCCACACCGCCGCCACTGGACGACCTGCGCAACGTCGCGGCTTTCAAGCAGTGGCTGATCTCACGCGTGCTTCCGCTCAGGGCGGGCGAGAAGGGCGACATCTTCCGCGGCGGCTATCGGCGCCTGTCCATTGAAGGGGACCCTATCGATGGGGACGGGGCAGCCCATGCCGCAGCCTTCCTGAGGCAGGGAGACACGGGATCGGCGATCACGATCGTGCCGCGTCTCGTGCTGAAGGGTCTGGCACCCGGCAACGGCCTGAGACTGGATCCCGACGTCTTCGGCGATGCGAGCCTCGTTCTTCCCGCAGACTGCCGGAACGCCGCCCTTCGGGATGTCCTGACAGGGAAAGTATGGCAGGGCACCGCAACGCTGAGGATCCGGGATCTCCTGTCGGACCATCCCGTCAGCCTTCTCCTGTCGCAATAGGGTGAACGCCGGGATCGGAGCGGGGCTACCGCGCCCGCGGGCGGACGCTTCTGCGCGCTCTCCACCCGGCGTAGCGGTTAAACCCCTGGAGCCGCGCAATGGTTCCGCCTTCACGTCTCCGAGACCATGCCGGGGGAGCCGGAACAAAAGCATCGACGCGCGGTTGAGACCGGTCTTACAGGAGACCGGATTCCATGACGGACGACCCTTCTCGCACCACGCGCCTCTTGCCCTGCGCGTCGACGGATCCTTGGCAGGAGAGCGGACGATGAAAATCCTCTCCGTCGCTTCGGAAATGTTCCCGCTCGTCAAGACGGGCGGGCTCGGGGACGTCACCGGCTCCCTGCCGCTTGCCTTATCGAGGGACGGCATCGAGATGCGGACGATGCTGCCGGCCTATCCGGGCATGCTCGCGAAAGCCGACGCCTGCGCCTGCCTCGGCACGTTCCGGCTTCTCGGAGAGGAGGCTGCCCTGTTCGCCGCGCATGCGGCCGGCCTCGACCTCCTGCTCCTCGACGCGCCCGCCCTCTTCGATCGCGACGGCGGCCCCTATGCCGACGCGACAGGGCGTGACCACGCCGACAACGACCGGCGTTTCGCCGCATTGTCGCTGGCGGCGGCGGAATTCGCCGAAGGGGCGCTCGGCGGCGGCTGGCGGCCGGACCTCGTCCACACCCATGACTGGCAGGCCGCCCTCACCTCGGTCTATCTGCGCCACCGCCAGAAAAGCCGGCTGCCGGTCATCCTGACCATCCACAATCTGGCTTTCCAGGGACAGTTCGCCTTTTCCCGCCTGCGCGATCTCGGCCTGCCGCCGGAGGCCTTTTCCACCGACTGCCTCGAATATTACGGCGATGTCAGTTTCCTCAAGGGCGGCATCCGGACGGCGGATGCGGTCACGACCGTGAGCCCGACCTATGCGCGCGAGATCCTCGGCGCCGGGCTCGGCATGGGCATGGAAGGCGTTCTCGCCGATCGCCGCGATGCGCTGACGGGCATCGTCAACGGCATCGATCCCGACGTCTGGAATCCGGCGACCGATCCGCATGTGCTCAGCCGCTATGACGGTCGCACGATCGAGCGGCGGCGCATCAACCGCAAACACCTGATCAACGAATTCGGGCTGGCCGACGGTCCGGGCCCGATCTTCTCCGTCGTCAGCCGGCTGACCTGGCAGAAGGGCATCGACCTCGTCATCGAGAATGCCGACAGGCTGGTCGAAACAGGGGGCCGGCTGATCGTCTGCGGCCAGGGCGAACCGGGTCTGGAGGGAGCATTGCGCGACCTCGCCCGTCGCCATCCGGGCCGGATCGCCGCCCGGATCGGCTATGACGAAAAAACGGCCCATCTCATCCATGCCGGGACGGACTTCGTTCTGCAGCCGTCCCGTTTCGAGCCCTGCGGCCTCACCCAGCTCTATGCCCTTCGCTATGGCGCCGTTCCGGTCGTCTCGCGCACCGGCGGCCTCGCCGAAACCGTTATTGACGCCAACGAAGCGGCCTTCGCCCACCAGACCGCCACCGGCATCCAGTTTCATCCGGTCAGCGCGGAACACCTCGGCCATGCTCTGGACCGGGCGGTCGCCCTCTTCTCCACGCCGCATCTTTATCGCCGCGTGCAGGCAAAAGGCATGGAAACCGATTTTTCATGGAAAGCCAGCGCGTCACGCTATGCGCGGCTCTACCGCTCGCTGACAGGACTCCGTGAACCCATTGGTCCCGACGCGCGTGAAATTGCCCCGGCACGGCACTTTTCCTGACGCGATCGGAGCGCGGGTCGCGTCTTCCTTTCAAACCCGGCCACGCCTCCCTTGCGCATGCAGTCGAGCTGACAAAAAAAGCGCCTGCCCTCGAAGCGAAGGCCGGCGCTTTCTCATAAGTGCGATCCGATCAATGCTTTCGCACGCGGTCCGTCGGAATGGACGAAATCGTCGCCGAAACTGGATCGCTGGCGGGAAAACTGTCTTCGAGGCCCGTGTCCAATTCCTCTTCCTGCGTCTGCCTGTCGTCGGCGGCGCGGGCCGAGGGGCGGCCCTTGTCGTCGGATGCCTCGGCGCGGCCGCCGGCAGACTGGTCGTCTGCCTCGGACAGGTCCGCGGTCGAAACATCCGCCAGCAGGCGGCGCGCCTGTTCCACGGCGTTCACGCGGTTGAGATCACCGCCCGCCGCCATGCGAACAGACACGACGTCGCCGCCGTCGCCGACAAATTCCACGGTGAAGCCGTTCTTGCCACCGTTCTCCGGGATGACCTGGGTTCCGATCACATGCATCGAACATTCCTTTCGTAGCCTGTCGCAATCATCCTGTGCGCGCGTTCCGGCCTGAAGCAGCCTGTCGCGCCTCAGCGCCACGAGCGCCAGCGCGACGGCGGGGGCTCCTGATGGCTCGCGCCCAGGAGGAAGCCGACCGCAAGGCCGACGACGCCGGCGAGCGCCACGACGGTCGACAGGCCGGCGGGATGCTGGCGCGCCGTTTCAGCAAGGGCGCTTCCTTCGGACTTCACGTAACCGGCGGCCTGCTTCACGCCTGGCATGGCCGAACGCACCGCACTGTCGGCGCGGTCGCGCAGGTCGTGATAGACGTCGGCCGTCTGAGCCGAAAGCTGCTTCTGCAGCCGCGCGACGTCGCTGCGCAGCGCGGCGATCTGGGATTCGGTATCGGTCTGGGGCATGAGCATCTCCTTCAACTGTCCGCCGTTGAACGAGGTCACACCGCCTTTTGTTCCATCAGGCGCCGGCAGACGACGCCTGGTCGACGACCTCCGCCTCCGGCCGGTCGCCGCCGTCGGCGCGCTCGTGGTGCCAGCGCCCGGCGGCATCCTGATAGTCGATCGTCTCGCTGTCGCCGCCGACCTGATGCTCCGCCGCCGCGATCGTCGCGGCGGCAAGCGCATCGGCATGGGAGGGAAACGTTTCCGAATAGACGTCGTTGAAACGATAGGCCCAGCCGCCGTCATGCGGCACGACTTCATATGTCACCTTGACCATGCGCAGTCCTCTCCCTTGGGCGCGTCGGCTTCGGGCCGTGTCCGTTATGGTGCGCCGGCGTTTCCATGTCGGCCACTATGCCACGACGGCGCCTGAAAATCGACCCTCAGGACCCGGCATCCGCCTGCACCTGTTGGGGCGGCTGCGGGTTCTCGTCCGGATTGGGCAGGGGCGGCGCCTCGCCGGGCGGGAGATCCGGCGCCGGCTCGTCGACCGGGACCGGCGCGGGCCAGGGCGTGGACGGGGGGACGGGTTGGGGATCGGGAAACATCTTGAAACTCCCTTGTCTGACGTTCTTCCCGCAACCCGCGGGAGCGGCCCTTTGTTCCTTGCCGCCGCCACCGACAAAATTGCCCCGCGCCGATTCCCCTGCCGAAAGGAATGTCGTAGGGCTTGCCGCTGCAACGGAACGAACGGACACCCCACGCATGGCCTCCCCGGAAAGGCGCCGCCTGTCGATCCTCGGCTCGACCGGCTCGATCGGAATCAACACGCTGGGCGTGATCGCCCATCTCGGCGGGCGCGACGCCTTCGAGATCGCGGCGCTCACCGGCAACGGCAATATCGGCCTTCTGGCCGATCAGGCGCGCCGCTTTGGCGCGGATCTCGCGGTGACCGCCGATCCGCGCCGTTATGGTGAGCTGAAGGAGGCGCTTGCCGGGACCGGCATCGCCGTCGCGGCCGGCAACAGCGGCCTGATCGAGGCGGCCGAGCGGGACGCGGACTGGGTCATGGCCGCGATCGTCGGCACCGCCGGACTGATGCCGACGCTGGCCGCCGCCCGGCGCGGCGCCGACATCGCGCTCGCCAACAAGGAATGCCTCGTCTCGGCCGGCGACCTCTTCGTCGACGCGGTGCGCGAGGGCGGCGGCCGGCTGATCCCGGTCGACAGCGAACACAATGCCATCTTCCAGGTGCTGGAGGAGCGCCAGCGCGCAGCCGTCGAGCGCATCGTGCTGACCGCCTCCGGCGGCCCGTTCCGCACCTATCCGCTGGAGAGGATGCGCGACGTCACCGTCGAGACGGCGCGCGCCCATCCGAACTGGTCGATGGGCCTGAAGATCTCGATCGACAGCGCCTCGATGTTCAACAAGGCGCTGGAAATGATCGAGGCGCACCACCTCTTCCGCGTCGCGCCTGAGCAGATCGAGGTGGTCGTCCACCCGCAGTCGGTGATCCATTCGATGGTCGGCTATCGCGACGGCTCGGTGCTGGCCCAGCTCGGCAGCCCCGACATGCGCACGGCGATCGGCTACGCGCTCGCCTATCCCGACCGCCCGGCGCTGCCCGTCGCGCGGCTCGATTTCGCACGGCTTGCCCGGCTCGATTTCGAGGCGCCGGACGAGGTGCGGTTTCCGGCGCTTCGCCTTGCCCGGCTGGCGATGGCGCGCGGCGGCGTGCAAGGGGCCGTGCTGAACGGGGCCAAGGAAACGGCGCTCGACGCCTTCATCGCCGGGCGTGCCGGCTTCCTCGCCATGGCCGAGATCGTCGAAGAGGTGATGGAGCGGCTTGGCCACCTGAAGGGGGCGGCAGGCCTGGACGACATCGTCGAAGCCGACGCAGAGGCGCGCCGCATGGCGGCGGGCCTCCTCGGCTAGGAGCGACCGCCGTCAGGCGACGGCGCGGGCGAGCGCGCAGCGCGACCAGAGCTGGTGCAGCGCGCCGACCAGATGCTCGATGTCGCCGTCCGAATGGTAGGGCGCGGGCGTGATGCGCAGCCGCTCGGTCTTCTTCGGCACGGTCGGATAGTTGATCGGCTGGACATAGATGCCGAAATTGTCGAGCAGCAGGTCCGAGATCCACTTGCACTTGGCGGCATCCTTGACCATCACCGGCACGATATGGCTCGGATTGGGCATGTGCGGAATGCCGGCGGCATCGAGCGCGGCGCGCAGTTTGCGCACGCGGTCCTGGTGGCGGGCGCGCTCGAAGGGGCTGATCTTCAGGTGGCGGATCGAGGCGAGCGCGCCTGCGGCAAGCGCCGGCGGCAGCGAGGTCGTGAAGATGAAGCCCGACGCGAAGGAGCGGATGAAATCGATCAGCGCGGCCGAGCCGGTGATGTAACCGCCCATGACGCCGAAGGCCTTGCCGAGCGTGCCCTCGATCACGCTCAGCCGGTGCATCTGGCCGTCGCGCTCGGCGATGCCGCCGCCGCGCGGGCCGTAGAGGCCGACCGCATGCACCTCGTCCAGATAGGTCAGCGCGCCGAAACGGTCGGCGAGATCGCAGATCTCCCGGATCGGCGCGATGTCGCCATCCATCGAATAGACCGACTCGAAGGCGATGATCTTCGGCGCGGCCGGATCGGCCGCCTCGAGCTTGGCGCGCAGGTCGTCGAGGTCATTGTGCCGGAAGATGACGCGCTCGCACTTGGCGTGACGGATCCCCTCGATCATCGATGCATGATTCCCGGCGTCCGAGAAGACGATGGCGCCGGGAATCCTCGAACAGAGCGTCGAGAGCGTGGTCCAGTTCGACATGTAGCCGGAATTGAACAGCAGCGCCGCATCCTTGCCGTGCAGGTCGGCAAGTTCCTGCTCGAGGAGCACATGGTAATGATTGGTGCCGGAGATGTTGCGGGTGCCGCCGGCACCGGCGCCGCAGGCGTCGATCGCCTCCTTCATCGCGGCGACGACCTTCGGGTGCTGGCCCATGCCGAGATAGTCGTTGGAACACCAGACGGTGACCTCCTGCGGACCCTTCTCGGTGTGGCGGATGGCGCGGGGGAAATTGCCGGCCTGCCGTTCGAGGTCGGCAAAAACGCGGTAGCGACCCTCCTGATGCAGGCCGTCGAGCTCGCGTTTGAAGAAACTTTCGAAATCCATCACCATCTCCAGAACCGTGCCGCCCTTACTGTTGTCAAAGCCGCCGGACGTCAACCCGCCGACAGGCCAAGCGGCCGGCATGCGGCAAAAGGCCTCTAGTTTGTAACCATTCCAAAGAAACCTTAACACTGTTCATGCCGCCCCGCCTTGATGCATGTCAAGTCGCGAGGACTGTGGGAAAGAAGGAACACCGCGTCCATCCGACCTTCAGGCAAAGACAGGACCCATGAAAAAGGACGGGTCACCCCGTCCTTTCATTCGCATCGCCTGAAGGCGATCCGTCACGCGGCGGCGACGGCCCGGCGCGCCATGACCTTCACCAGATTGGCGCGATAGTCGGCCCCGGCATGGATGTCGGAAAGCAGGCCGCCGGCGTCAACGGTGACGGAACCGAGCGCGTCCGCGGAGAAATCCGCGGCGAGCGCCGCTTCGAGCCCCTCGTGGCGGAAGACCCCGTCCGAACCGGCGCCGGTCACCGCCACACGCACGCCGTCGGAGGTCTTCGCGACGAAGACGCCCGTCATCGCATAGCGCGAGGCCGGATTGCGGAACTTGGCGTAGCCCGCCTTTTCGGGGGCGTCGAAGCGCACCGCCGTGACGATCTCGCCGTCCTCCAGCGCGGTCGAGAACAGGCCGGTGAAGAAATCGCCGGCCTTGATCTCGCGGCCATTGGTGATGATCACCGCATCGAGCGCCAGCATGGCGGCGGGATAGTCGGCGGCGGGATCGTTGTTGGCGATCGACCCGCCGATCGTACCCATGTGCCGGACATGCGGATCGCCGATCACCTGAGCGAGCGACGTCAGGGCCGGGCAGACCGCGGCGATCTCGGCGGAGGCGGCGACCTCCGCATGGGTGGTCGCCGCGCCGATGCGGACCGTACGACCGTTGACGGAGATCCCCCTCAGCCCGTCGATGTGGCGAAGGTCGATCAGGTCGCTCGGCTGGGCAAGGCGCTGCTTCATCGTCGCGATCAGCGTCATGCCGCCCGAGAGATACTTGCCCTCGCCGGCATCCGACATCTGCTTGACGGCATCCTCGACGGAGGAGGCTCGATGGTAATGGGTCTCATACATCTCGTGATCCTCTCCGTTTCAGGCGGCGTTCAGCGCGCGCCAGACCTTCTGCGGCGTCGCCGGCATGGTCAGGCCGTTGTTGCCGATGGCGTCGGTGATGGCATTGATCAGCGCCGGCGGCGAGCCGATGGCGCCGGCCTCGCCGCAGCCCTTGATGCCGAGCGGGTTCGACGGGCAGGGCGTCGTCTGGTGCGAGACCGAGAAGGACGGCAGGTCGTCGGCGCGCGGCATGGCATAGTCCATGTAGCTCGCCGTCAGCAGCTGGCCGTTGGCGTCGTAGTGGACACCTTCGAGCAGCGCCTGGCCGATGCCCTGCGCGATGCCGCCATGCACCTGGCCCTCGACGATCATCGGATTGATGATGTTGCCGAAATCGTCGGCGGCCACAAACTGGATGATGTCGGTCGATCCCGTTTCCGGATCGACCTCGACCTCGCAGATGTAGCAGCCGGCCGGGAAGGTAAAGTTCGACGGATCGTAGAAGGCGCTCTCCTTCAGGCCCGGCTCCATGCCGGCCGGCAGGTTGTGCGCGGTATAGGCGGCAAGCGCCACCTGGAACCAGGGCACGGTCTTGTCGGTGCCGGCGACCTTCGCCTCGCCGTTCTCGATGACGATGTCGGCCTCGTCCGCCTCCATCAGATGCGCGGCGATGGTCTTCGCCTTCTTCTCGACCTTGTCAAGCGCCTTGACGATCGCCGACATGCCGACCGCGCCGGAGCGCGACCCATAGGTGCCCATGCCCATCTGCACCTTGTCGGTGTCGCCATGGACGATGTTGACATTGTCGATCGGCAGGCCGAAGCGGTCGGCGATCAGCTGGGCGAAGGTCGTCTCGTGGCCCTGGCCGTGGCTGTGAGAACCGGTGAGAACCTCGATCGTACCGACGGCATTGACGCGCACCTCGGCGGATTCCCAAAGGCCGACGCCGGCGCCGAGCGAGCCGACGGCAGCCGACGGCGCGATGCCGCAGGCCTCGATGTAGCAGCTCATGCCGATGCCACGCTTCTTGCCGCGCCCCTCGGCCTCCGCCTTGCGGGCGACAAAGCCGGCATAGTCGGCCGCAGCCATCGCCGCCTCCAGCGAGGCCTCGAAGTCGCCGGCGTCGTAGTTCATGATCACCGGCGTCTGGTGCGGGAAGGACCGGACGAAGTTCTTCCGCCGGAGTTCGGCGGGCGAGATGCCGAGCTCGCGCGCGGCGGTTTCCATCGTGCGCTCCAGAAGGTAGGTCGCCTCCGGCCGGCCGGCGCCGCGGTAGGCATCGACGGGCGCCGTCGTCGTGTAGACGGCGCGGACATTGGCGTGGATCGCCGGGATGTCGTACTGGCCGGAGAGCAGCGTGGCGTAAAGATAGGTCGGCACGGCCGAGGAGAACAGCGACATGTAGGCGCCGAGATTGGCGATCGTGTCGACATGCAGTCCGACGATGCGGTGATCGGCGTCGAAGCCCATCTTCACCGTCGTCACATGGTCGCGGCCATGGGCGTCCGTGAGGAAGGCCTCGGTGCGGTCGGACGTCCATTTCACCGGAACGCCGGTGCGCTTGGACGCCCACAGACAGACGATCTCTTCCGGATAGATATAGATCTTCGAGCCGAAGCCGCCGCCGACATCGGGGGCGATGACGCGCAGCTTGTTTTCCGGCGCGACATTGTAGAAGGCGCTCATCACCAGCCGCGCGACATGCGGGTTCTGGCTGGTGGTGTAGCAGGTGTAGTGGTCCTCGGCCGAATCGTAGATGCCGAGCGCCGCGCGCGGCTCCATCGGGTTCGGCGACAGGCGGTTGTTGAGGATCTTCATCTCCGTCACATGGGCGGCGCCGGCAAGCGCCGTCTCGGTCGCCGCCGGATCGCCGAGCTGCCAGTCGAAGATCAGGTTGTTCGGCGCCTCCGGATGGATCTGCGGCTGGCCGGCCTCCAGCGTCTTCACCGGATCGACCACCGCCGGCAGTTCCTCGTAGTCGACGACGACCGTCTCGGCCGCGTCACGGGCAAGCGCCACGCTGTCGGCGATGACGACGGCGACGGCATCGCCGACATAGCGCACCGTCTCGTGCGCGATCGGACGCCAGGCGCCCATCTTCATCGGCGAGCCGTCCTTCGAGTGGATCATCCAGCCGCAGATGAGATTTCCGATGCCGTCGGCCTGCAGCTGCTTGCCGTCGAGCACGGCGATCACGCCCGGCATGGCCTCGGCCGCCGAGACATCGATGCCGGTGATCCTCGCATGTGCATGCGGACTGCGGACGAAGGCGGCGAACTTCATGCCCGGAACGCTCATGTCGTCCGTGTAGCGGCCCTTGCCGGTGAGGAACCTCTTGTCTTCCTTGCGCGCCACGCGCGCGCCGATGCCTTCAACACCCATGGTCTTCTCCTCCAGAGAAAAATGACGTCAGCGGGAACAGCCTGGCCGGAGGCCCCGAGGCGGACGCGCGGTCCACGCCGGGCATCCGTGCGCCTGAGGCTATTCCGCAGCCTGCTTCGCGTTCGCGCCCATGTCGGCGGCGGCCGCTAGGATCGCCTTGACGATGTTGTGATAGCCGGTGCACCGACAGATGTTGCCATCGAGTTCGGAGCGGACCGTCTCCTCGTCGAGGTCGGCGCCGTGGCGGTTGATCATGTCGATCGCCGCCATCACCATGCCGGGCGTGCAGAAACCGCATTGCAGGCCGTGATGCGCCTTGAAGGCCGCCTGCACCGGATGCAGGTCGCCGCCGGCTGCGACCCCCTCGATCGTCGTGACGGTCGAGCCGGACGCCTGCGCGGCGAGGATCGTGCAGCTCTTCACCGACTTTCCGTCGAGATGGACGACGCAGGCGCCGCACTGCGTCGTGTCGCAGCCGACATGCGTCCCCGTCAGCGCCAGGTTCTCCCTGAGAAACTGCACCAGCAGCGTGCGGTCGTCGCAGCTTCCGCTGACCGCGCGGCCGTTGACCGTCATTTTAATCGAAGCCATCCCGTTCTCCTCCGAACAGGCCGCGTCGCGCAGGAATGATCGACCGACCGACTGGCGGCGGGTCCCTCCATCCCAGGGCGGCCCTCATGAACTTTTCCGACCGGCGGCCCATTCCTCCCGGACCGCGCGCCCGGCCGCATCATTTGTCCTTTTCGAAGCGGGAGCAACCGGTTCTTCGCGGCGGGCTCGAAAAAATATTTCTCCAGACTGTCGCATTCCTGAGACAGCGCCCTTTCATGCCCCGTTCCGTCCGCTGCCACGCGCGGCGTTCAGGCGTGGAAAAAACATCAATGGCGCCCGTGGACTTTCCGGGTTCGCGCCTTATTCTCCCTTCACGCGAGACGATCGCGGGCGAGGCCGGAGACGGAAAGCCGCAGCCTGGCTCGCAAGGGAGACAACGGACCGCGCGGCGCACAGCCGGCTTCCGTTCAGATTCGGAGAGATTGGATGAAAAAGACAGTTGCACTCATTCTCGTCGCATTGTCGGTGGCCAGTTGCACGCAGACCGAAAAGGGTGCGGGCATCGGCGCCGTTTCGGGCGCGATCATCGGCGGCGCCGTGACCGGCAACGTCCGTGGCGCGGCCGTCGGCGCCGCGATCGGCGGCGTGTCCGGCGCGGTCATCGGCTCGGTCGCCAACCAGCCCGGCCAGTGCTACTATCGCGACCGCTACGGCCGCCGCTACATCGACGATTGCCCGCGTTGATCGGCGCAACGCCCTTACGTCAGATCGAGAAGCCCCGGTTCGGCCGGGGCTTTGTCGTTTTGGCGCAACAATGCCGGCCATTCGGCCGGAAGCGGCTTCATCCAAAAGGCAAGTTGCGGTAGACGGTTCGTTAACGAAGAAAGAACCCCGGGGCTCTATAGTCCGTCGATCCCTACCGATGAGAACGGGCCGGGCCCAGCGGCGGGAAAAGGATGGTTTTGCAGACGAGACGTTTCGCGTATCTGAGAACCTGCACGGCAGTCCTGCTTGCGGCCGGACTGGCAGGCGGAGCGATTCCGCCGCGTGACGCCCATGCATTCAAGCTCTTCGGCATGCGCTTCTTCGAGAGCGAGGAGGAAACCGTCGAGGTCATCGATCCCGTCAACTACACGTTGACGCTCGACGAGGGCACCACCGATCCCGAGCTGAAGGACACGATCGAGACCGTGTCGATGCTGAAGTCCGACGAGGGCAAGCCGGTCTCCGGCGATCTCGGCCTCGTGATCAAGGCGCGTGACGACCGCGACCGCATCCTCGCCTCCCTTTACGAGAAGGCGCGCTACGGCGCCGTCGTCAAGGTGACGCTCAACGGTCAGGAGCTCGACACGCTGCCGCCGGATCCGACCTTCCCGGACGGCAGGCCGGTGCCGGTCGCGATCAGAGTGACCCCAGGCCCCGCCTTCTCGCTCGCGTCCATCCGCTTCGAGGGCGACGCTGCCGGCAAGAGCCCGGCGGACTACGATCTCAATCCCGGCATGCGGGCGGATTCGATCGCCATCATCAAGGCCGGCGAAAAGATCGTCAACGACCTGAAGGAGGAGGGCCGCCCCTTCGCCAAGCTGACGTCGCGCGAGGTCGTCGCCGATCACAACACCTCCACCGTCTCCGTCGTCATCGCCGCCTCGGGCGGGCCGGTCGCCGATGTCGGCGCCGTCTCGGTCAAGGGCACGAAGACGGTCGATCCGGCCTTCGTCGAGGATTACTCGCGGCTGAACGGCAGCAGGCCCTATTCGCCCGAGGAGATCCGCAAGGCGGCCGAACGGCTGCGCCAGCTCGGCGTCTTCTCCAGCGTGACGATCAAGGAGGCGGACAGGCTCGCCGCCGACGGCACCCTGCCGATGACGATCGAGGTCTCGGAAGGCAAGCACCGCTATTTCGGCGTCGGCGCGCAATATTCGACGACGGACGGGCTCGGGCTGCAGGGATACTGGGGTCATCGCAACCTTTTCGGACAGGCCGAATCGCTCCGGGTCGAGGGGTCGGTCGACCGGATCGGCGAGGCCAAGGACGTCGGCAGCCTCGACTACTCCGCCGGGCTGATCTTCGCCAAGCCCGGCGCCTTCGGGCCGGCCTCGACCTTCAACGCCAGCCTCAAGGCCTCGCTCGTCGATCCCGACGCCTATTCCGCGACGATCTTCACCGGAGGCGCCGGGGCGACCTTCGAACTCTCGCCGACGGACACCATCACCGGCGGCGGCGAACTGCAATGGGCCGACATTGACGACGCTTTCGGCAAGCGCTCCTACCTGACGGCGAGCGTGCCGCTCGAATATATCCGCGACACGCGCGACAACAAGCTGAACGCCACGGAAGGATACCGGGCCGCGCTCAACGTCAAGCCGAGCTACGAGATCGACGGCCAGACCTTTTTCAGTTCACTGGAAGGATCGCTGTCGGCCTATCGGGGGATGGACGAGGCCAACCGTTTCGTGCTGGCGGGGCGCCTGACGGCGGGAACGCTGGTCGGCGGCGGCCACCTGTCGGACATTCCCGCCACCCGCCGCTTCTTCCTCGGCGGCGGCGGCTCGGTGCGCGGCTACTCGTATCAGGAGATCAGCCCGCGCGACCACAACGACGATGCGACCGGGGGGCGCTCCTATGTGAACGCGACGGCGGAAGTCCGCATCGGCGTCACCGACACGATCGGCATCGTGCCCTTCGTCGACGTCGGCACGGTCTCATCCTCGGTCACCCCGGATTTTTCCGACATCCGCGCCGGCGCCGGCGTCGGCCTGCGCTACGCGACACCGTTCGGCCCGATCCGTCTCGACGTCGCCGTGCCGCTCAACCCCTATCCCGGCGGCACCCGCTACGGCATCTATGCCGGCATCGGCCAGTCCTTCTGACGTTTTTCCATCGCGAAACGGAACCGATCGCCGCGTCAGGGCTTGAGGCTGTGAGCCGGGATTCCGCCGGTGGTCGAGATCGGATAGAAACGAGGCATGAATCAGTTTTCCCGCATCGTCACGGCCGTTACGCGATGGCTCTTTCTCGGCCTCGGCGCGCTTGTCGGGCTGGCGCTGCTGCTGGTGCTCTTCGTCGGCTTCACGGCTCCGGGCGCACGGCTCGCCGTGTCCTTCATCGAGCGCTTCGCCTCGACGCCGGACCAGATCGTCACGATCAACGATCCGGACGGGCTGCTGACCGGGAAACTGACCGCCGGTGCGATCACGCTCAACGACGGGAAGGGGATCTACGCGGAGGTGCGCGACCTCTCCGTTTCCTGGTCGCCGCTCGATCTCCTGAGCGGCCGCTTCTCGGCAGCCGCGCTCAGCGCGGGGACCGTCCGGATCGAGCGGCTTCCCACCCCCTCGAACGAGACCGAGGAGGTGCGCTCGGCCTTCGCCCTCCCCGTCGAGATCCACATCGACCGGCTGACGATCGACGAACTGATGATAGGCAAGGCGATCGCCGGCACCGACCAGGTGCTGACCGTCGCCGGTGCGGTCGACGCCACGAACGAGAGCATCGCGCTGACCCTTCAGGCGGCCGAGCGCGACCGGCCCGAAGCGGCGGCGACGGCGGACATCGTCTACGATCCCGCCAACAATGCGCTGAAGATCAAGGCCGGGATCGACGAGCCGAAGGGCGGGACGCTGGCGAAACTGCTGCGCCTGCCCGGCGAGCCCGCCGTCAACATCACCGTCGACGGCGCGGGTCCCCTTTCGGACTGGGCCGGCAAGGCGACGGCGGCGCTGGACGGCACGCCGCTTCTGTCGATCGACGCCACCCACAGGCGCGCGGAAGACGGAGTCCAGTCGGTGACGGTGGCGGGCGGCGGCGATTTCGCCGGGCTGATGCCGCCGGTCTTCCGCCCGCTCTTCGCCGGCACCGCCAGCATCGATATCGCCGCCGCCTTCTCCGGCTCCGACTGGCTGCGCATCGACAGGGGCAAGGTATCGACCGCCGCCTTCACGCTTGACGCCTCCGGCACGGCCGGGACGCGCGGCGAAAACAACCTGCGCGCCACGCTCGGCGGCGCCGACGGGCCGGTAGATTTCCGCTGGCCGATGGAGGGCGGCGAGGCCCGGCTGCTGATCGACAGCGTCAACCTTTCGCTGATCGGCGAGGCGCAGGCAGCCATTCTCGACGTCGCCGCCACCCTCGCCTCCGTCGAGATGCCGCAGGGCCGCATCGAGACTGTGAACCTCTCCGCCTATAGCGACAGCTTCGACCTGAAGAACCGTACGGGCACGCTGACCACACGGGTCTCGACCGGCGCGACCGCGCTCGCGAATGCCGACCTCGACCGGCTGATCAAGGGGCCGGTGACGCTGAACGGAACGCTCGGCGTTTCTCCCGAGACGATCCGCTTCGATCCCCTGACGCTCGAAAGCGCCAGCATCGGCGGCACCGTCAACGGCAGCTACGGCATATCCGGAAACACCGTCGAGACAGCCTTCAAGCTCTTCGCGCTTCCGGCCGTGCTGCCGCCGGCGATCGCGGAGAAATTCGATACCACGGTCGCGCTCGCCGGCACGCTCACCCGCGACGCGGAGGGACGGCTTTCGGTCGAAGGCCTCGACATCGCTTCCGGCACGGTGACGGGCAAGGGGTCGCTCTCGCTTGACGGCGACGCCGTCGCCGCCACGCTCGACGGCACCCTGCCCGACCTCGGCAAGCTCCTTGCCGATGCGCGCGGCAACGCCGCCTTCGATCTCGCCGTGTCCGGCACGCTCGACGCGCCGGCGATCCGCCTCGGCCTCACCTCGAGCGGCGCGACGCTTGCCGGCCGGACGCTCAGCGACCTTGTCCTTTCCGCCGACGCGACGCTGCCGCCGACCGGCCCGGAGGCGAGCCTCACGGCCACAGGCGCCCTCGGCGGCCAGGCGATCAACGTCAAGGCCAATGTCGTCTCTCGCGACGGCGCCACCTCCATTCCCGAACTTCAGGCGCAGATCGGCGAGAACCGGCTGAGCGGCGCGCTGGCGCTGACGGACGATTTCAAGCCGAACGGCGCGCTGAGCTTCACATTCCCGGACATCGCCCTTCTCGCCGCCATGGCCGGAGAGAAGGCCGCGGGCGATCTTGCCGGCTCCGTCGACATCCGCACCACCAACGGCGTCACGTCGCTGGCGCTGAAGGCGTCCGGCGGCGGTATCCGCCGCGACGCGCTCGCAGTGACGCGCCCCGTCGTCGACCTGACCGTCGCCGACATCGCCAGGCTCGCGGCCAAGGGGCGGATCACGGCGGAGAGTGTCGCGCAAGGCGACAACCGGCTGTCGCGCCTCGCGCTCGACGTCGACCATGACGGCGCCGCCACCGGCTTCCGGCTGCGCGGCGACTATGACGGCGCGCCGCTTGCCGCTGATGGCAGCGTCGCGGTCGCCGGGGGCCGGACGACCGTACGCCTTTCCTCCTTCTCCGCCGCGCCGCGCCGCATTCCGCTGGCACTGTCGCAGCCGGTGGCGATCACGATCGAGAACGGGCGCGTCACGCTCGGCGGCCTGACCATCGGCGCCTCCGGGGGAACGGTCGCCGTGTCCGGCACTGCCGGCGAAAGGCTCGATCTCGCATTGCGTCTGAACGCCCTGCCGGCAGCGCTCGCCAACACGTTTTCACCCTCGCTCGGCGCCGAAGGGCGGATCGGCGGCACCGTCAACGTCACGGGCACGGCGGCCGCGCCGGTCGTCGCCTATGATCTCACCTGGACGGGGGCGGCGGCGGCGCAGACGCGATCGGCCGGCGTCGGGCCGTTCGGCATCACCGCGAAAGGCCGGCTCGCCGACAACACGCTCACCATCGACACGGCGCTCAGTGGCGGCGGCCTCTCCTTCCGCGGCGGCGGCACGCTCGGCATCACCGGTTCGATGCCCGCCAACCTGCGCTTTTCCGGCACGCTGCCCTTCGACCTCGTCGATCCCTTCCTCGCGCCGCAGGGGTTCCAGCTGACCGGCTCGGCTGCGGCCGACGTGGCGGTCTCCGGGCCGATCCGGTCGCCGCAGATCACCGGTTCGGTGACGACCAGCGGCGCGCGCCTCGTCGACGTCCGCCGCAATCTCGCGATCGAGGGACTGACGGCACGCGTCACGCTCTCCGGCAACCAGGCGACCATCGCATCGGCGACCGGACGGCTGTCGACCGGCGGAACGCTCACCGTCGGCGGCACAATCGGCACGGCGCCCGGTTCCGGCTTCCCCGCCAACCTGCAGATCACGCTGCGCAACCTCACTTATGCCGATGGGGCGCTGGTCACGGCGACGGCGAACGGGGCACTGACGGTCACCGGCCCGCTGGCGAGCGCGCCGGTTCTCGGCGGCCGGATCGATGTCGGCAAGGCCTCGATCACGATCCCGCAGAAACTGCCCTCCTCGCTCTCCGAGATCGCCATCACCCACCGCAATGCGTCTGGCGCGGTGAAGAGGATGACCTCGGACCTGAAGCAGGACCAGGGCGGAGGCGGCACCGCCGGCGGGGGCGGCACCGGCCTCGGCTTCAACCTCGTCGTCGATGCGCCGAGCCGGATCTTCGTGCGCGGCCGCGGCATCGATGCGGAACTCGGCGGCCGGCTGACCATCACCGGCACCGCCGCCTCGCCCTCGATCTCCGGTGGCTTCACCATGCGGCGCGGCCGGCTCGAAATCCTCGCCAAGCGGCTGGATTTCACCGACCGCAGCAGCATCACCTTCGGCGGCGGCATGGTGCCGACGCTCAACCTCGACGCGACCACGACCGCCGGATCGACGACGATCACGGTCAACGTCGCCGGCCCCGCCAACAATCCGGCCGTCACCTTCACCTCGTCCCCGGCCCTGCCGCAGGACGAGATCCTCGCCCAGCTGATCTTCAACCGGTCGCTGTCCAACCTCTCCGCATTGCAGATCGCCCAGCTCGCCAGCGCCGTCAGCCAGCTCGCCGGCGGCCAGTCGACCTCGCTGCTCGATGGTCTGCGCAACAAGCTCGGCGTCGACGACCTCGACATCACCACCGACGAGAGCGGCGGCGCCCAGGTCCGGGCCGGCAAATACCTGAACGACCGCACCTATATCGAGCTGCAGAGCGGAACCGAGGCCGGCGGCGGCAAGGCGGTGATCAATCTTGACGTCGGCCGCGGCGTGAAGCTGCGCGGCGAGGCCGGGGCCGACGGCTCGGCCGCCGGCATCTTCTACGAGAAGGAATACTGACGCGGGGGATCGCCGGTCGGGTTCGTTGGGACCCCGGCCGGTGCCTGAGCATTTCCGGCCGAAACACGATCGCGCCCGCGGAGCGCCCCTAAGGCGTGTCGCGACCTTTCAGAGTCGCTCGCATGCTTTAGGTCTTTGTTTTTACGCGTGTCTTTTCGCAAGACCGCTGCACATCTTTGCGAGACACCCTTTAAAGCGGCGCCGCCATCTTGCTGGTCTTCAGAAGGATGCTCGTCTCGGTGTGATTGATGCCGTCGATCAGCCGGATACGCCTCAGCGTGTCGTCGAAGCCGGAGAGGTCGCGGTCCTCGATCTCGGCGATGAAGTCCCACTTGCCATTGGTCGAATGCAGGGCCCGGACCTGCGGCAGGCCGCGCAGCTGGTCCGCCACCCGCTCGGCGATCCGGCCGCGCACCTCGATCATCACGATCGCCCGCACTCCCCGCCGCTCCTGGTCCGCCACCGTCCGGATCGTGAATCCGGTGATCGTGCCATTTGCCACCAGCCGGTCGATCCGCGCCGACACCGTCGCGCGGGAAACGCCGGTCATCGCCGCGAGGCTTGCGACCGGCAGCCGCGCATTCTGGCGCAAGGCGGCGATGAGGGCCTGGTCGAGATCGTCCATCGGGTGACACTTTGATTAATGAGGATTAACAAGATGCGAGATTGAGCAGAATTATCGACGATTTCCCCGCTATTTGCCAGCATCGAAGAGGCCCATCCTGAAAGGCGTTACAACGAGGGCCACGCCATGCACACCATCGCGCTGATCGGCGCACCGATCGAGGAGGGCTCGGGCCGGCGCGGCGCCGCGATGGGACCGACTGCGCTGCGCATCGCCGGCATCGACACGGCCCTTGCCGGCCTCGGCTTCACGATCGAGGACACCGGTGACCTCAGCCCCGAGCCGGCCGTCGAGCTCGGCACGCATAAGGGCGCACGGAACCTTCCGGTGGTCGCCGGCTTCGCCCGCGCCCTCGACGCGGCCACCCATGCCGCCGCGGCGCGCGGCCACCTGCCGGTCATCCTGGGAGGCGATCATTCGCTGTCGATGGGAAGCGTCTCCGGCATGGCGCGCCACGCCGCCGTCCTCGGCCGGCCGCTCTTCGTCCTCTGGCTCGACGCCCATGCCGATTTCAATTCGCCGGACACCTCCCCCTCCGGCAACATGCACGGCATGCCGGTCGCCTTCTTCTGCGGCGAGGCAGAATTCGCGCCGATCCTCGCAAGCGACCGGCCATTCGTCGATCCGCGCCGCGTCTACCAGCTCGGCATCCGCTCGGTCGACCAGCGCGAGCGCGAGGAGATCCGCGAGCACGGCGTCAACGTCTTCGATATGCGCGCCATCGACGAGCACGGCGTCGGCGCGATCCTGCGCGAGATCATCGCGCGGGTCGAGGCGGAGAACGGGCTCCTGCATGTCAGCCTCGATGTCGACTTCCTCGATCCGGACATCGCGCCGGGCGTCGGCACGACGGTGCCCGGCGGCGCCACCTTCCGCGAGGCCCATCTCGTCATGGAGATGCTGCACGACAGCGGCCTCGTCTCCTCGCTCGACCTCGTCGAGCTGAACCCGTTCCTCGACGATCGCGGCCGTTCGGCCCGCATCCTTGTCGAGCTGACCGCGAGCCTCTTCGGCCGCCGCGTGCTCGACCGCCCGACCCGCAGCGCCTGACCAGAGCAATTCCAGTCAAATCCGGATCGGATTTGACGCCCGGACGAAGCGTTAAAACAAAAGAGAGCCTATCCGGTGAACCGGTGTTCGCCGGGCATGCCCAAAAAGGGAGTCCCCGATGAGCCACGCCGACCGCCTGATCGAGACCGAGCACCGCCTCGGCGCCCACAATTACAAGCCCCTCGACGTCGTCCTGACGCGCGGCGCCGGCGTTCATGTCTGGGATACCGAGGGCAGGCGCTACCTCGACTGCCTGTCGGCCTATTCCGCCGTCAACCAGGGCCATTGCCATCCGGGGATCCTCGCGGCGATGACGGAGCAGGCGGCGAAGCTGACGCTGACATCGCGGGCGTTCCGCAACGACCAGCTCGCGCTGCTCTACGAGGACATCGCCGCGCTGACCGGCAGCCACAAGATCCTGCCGATGAATTCGGGCGCCGAGGCGGTGGAGACGGCGGTCAAGGCCGTGCGCAAATGGGGCTACGAGGTCAAGGGCGTGCCGGAGAACCGGGCCGAGATCATCGTCTGCGCCGACAATTTCCACGGCCGCACCATGGGGATCGTCGGTTTTTCCACGGATCCGGATGCGCGCACGGGCTTCGGCCCCTTCGCGCCCGGCTTCGTCACCGTGCCCTTCGGCGATCTCGACGCCTTCCGGGCGGCGATCACCGAAAACACCGTCGCTTTCCTGGTCGAGCCGATCCAGGGCGAGGCCGGCGTCATCCTGCCGCCTTCTGGCTATTTCCCGGCCGTGCGGACGCTTTGCACCCGCCACGGCATCACCCTGATCCTCGACGAGATCCAGACCGGGCTTGGCCGGACGGGCAAACTGCTCGCCGAGGAACACGAAGGCATCGAGGCGGATGTGACGCTGATCGGCAAGGCGCTGTCGGGCGGCTTCTATCCGGTCTCGGCCGTGCTTTCGAATTCGGATGTGCTCGGCGTGCTGAAGCCCGGCCAGCACGGCTCGACCTTCGGCGGAAATCCGCTCGCCTGCGCCGTGGCCCGCGCCGCGCTGAAGGCATTGACGCAGGAGGGCATGATCGACAATGCCGAGCGCATGGGCGCCCGTTTCAAGGCGGGGCTCGGCGCGCTGCGGTCGAACCTTGTCGCCGAGGTGCGCGGGCGCGGCCTGATGCTCGCCGTCGAGCTCGTGCCCGAGGCCGGCGGTGCCCGGCGCGTCTGCGAGAGGCTCAAGGACCGGGGGCTGCTCGCCAAGGACACCCACGGGCATACGATCCGCATCGCCCCGCCGCTCGTCATCCGCGAGGAGGAGGTGGACTGGGCGGTCGACCAGTTTGCCGCCGTTCTTTGCGCCGCATGAGGAACGGGGCCGACCGGTGAAATCTTCCTTAACGATTGCCGCCTATAGTTGCCTGACGGCGTGAACGGTCCGATCGACCGCGCATGATGCAGACGCGCCGGACCGGATCACCGGCACCCCGCTATCCCCTTGAAGACGTGGCCCGCGAGCGCCGACAGGACACGCCCGCGGCCGGAAGGACCACCGATGACATCCACTTTGAAAATGGCGGGCTTCGACGGCGAGACGCTGGAAATCATCGCTTTCCGCCTGCACGACCAGGAATTCTGCGTCAAGACGACGACGATCCGCGAGATCCGCGGCTGGGCGCCCTCGACGCCGATCCCCCATTCGCCGCCGGACGTGCTCGGCGTGATGAACCTGCGCGGCACCGTGATCCCGATCATCGACCTCGCCTACAAGCTCGGCATGACCAGCACGGTCGCCAACGAGCGCAGCGCCATCGTCGTCGCCGAGGTGCACAACATGGTGATCGGCCTCGTGGTCGATCGCGTCTCCGACATCCTGACGGTGCGCGCCAGCGAGGTGCAGCCGGTGCCGGAGGTGACTGCCTCCTTCGACCGCAGCTATGCCGAAGGCATCATCGCCAACGAGCACGGCATGATCTGCTTCCTGAACCTCGCGCGCATGTTCAAGGAACACGACGCCGACGACATGGCCGCCTGAGCCGATCTCCGCCCGCCATCCCGCGATGGCAGGCGGAGCGTTGCCCGGATCAGGCCTTGGGCGTGAAGGGTTGCGGCCGGCGGCCGGTACCCTGCCGCTCGAGCATCCAGCCCGGATATTCGGGTGCGAGCGCGCTGACCGCATCGAGCTCGGCCAGTTCTTCCGCCGAAAGCTGGAGCTTCGTCGCGCTGATGTTCTGTTCGAGCTGGTCCATCCGCTTCGCGCCGATGATGACGCTCGTGACGAAGGGTTTTGCCAGGAGATAGGCGAGCGCCACTTCCGCGACACTGACACCACGGGCATCGGCGATCCTGCGCATCGCCGCGACGATCGTCCACGCCTTGTCCTTGTCGACCGGCGGGAAATCGAAATTCGCCCGCCGCCCCTCGCCGTTGCCCGGCGCGCCCGGACCGTACTTGCCCGAAAGCAGGCCGCCTGCGAGCGGCGACCAGACCATCAGGCCGAGCTTTTCCTCCTGCATCAGTGGCACGATCTCGCGTTCGAGATCACGGCCGGCGATCGAGTAATAGGCCTGCACCGTCTCGAAACGGGCAAAACCGCGCCGCTCGGATATGCCGAGCGCCTTGGCGATGCGCCAGGCCGCCCAGTTGGAGAGGCCGATATAGCGCACCAGCCCGCGCGAGACGAGATCGTCGAGCGCGCGCAGCGTCTCCTCGATCGGCGTCACCGTGTCGGTGCCGTGGATCTGGTAGAGGTCGATATGATCGGTCTGCAGCCGTTCGAGGCTTTCCTCGACCGATTGCATGATATGGCCGCGCGAGGCGCCGCGATCATTGGGCTTGTCACCCATCTGGCCGAGGAATTTCGTCGCGATGACGACATCCTTGCGGGCGACGCCGAGGTTTTTCAGCGACTGGCCGAGGATGCGTTCCGACTGGCCGAAGGAATAGACATTGGCGGTGTCGATGAAGTTGATGCCGGCGTCGAGCGAGCGCCTGACGATGGCGTCGGCCGACGCCTGGTCGACATCGGCGATCTGGCCCCAGAGGCTGGCGCTGTTGGCCTCGCCGAAGGTCATGGTGCCGAGGCAGAGTTCCGAGACGAAGAGGCCGGTATGGCCCAGTTGATGGTAGCGCATGGAAATCCCTTTCGATGAAAGGAGGAACGGATGATGTCAGGGGAGCCGTCGGGAAGGCGCGAACGCGCGAAAGACCGGAAGGGAAGGACGAAATCCGGTGAGGGCCCTCAGAGTATGTAGGTGGAAAACCGACCCGTTCAACCGCCCGGAAGGCGGCCGATCCAGATTCGATGAAAAAACCTGTCGAGATCCGTGAGACCCGCCTGTGGCCCACGCGTCAAGCGCTGGTCGCGGGAGCGGGCTCCACCGGCGCGGGGCGCCTGATCAGCCGGGCGGCATCGATTACCAGCGGATCGAGCCCTGTCCCCCCGGCATCGACGATGGCGAAGAAGGCGCGGCGCATGCGGGCTTCCCAGAACTTGTTGATATGGGTCGCGACACCGGTCGCCCGCTCCGCTTCCGGCTGCGAGGCGAAGAAGGTGGCGATCTGGTTCGCCATGTAGACGAGCTTTTCGTCCGTGGTCCTGCTCTCATGCGACATGGGTCGCCTCTTTGGGCTCGATGCGACGGGGATGGGTGAAGACGTCGAATTCGTCGCCGCGCACCAGCGCGACGAGGGTCATCCCGGCGTCCTGCGCCGTGCGGATGGCGAGCGCCGTCGGCGCGGAAATGGCAATGATGAACGGACTGCCGATGATGGCGGTCTTCTGCACCATCTCCACCGACACCCGGCTGGTGACGACGACGGCGCCGTCGCGGCCGGAAAAGCCGGCGCGGGCGGCCGCACCCACGAGCTTGTCGAGCGCATTGTGACGCCCGACATCCTCGCGCACCGCGACCAGCCCCCGGGCCGGCACATAGAAGCCGGCGCCGTGCACGGCGCGCGTCTCGGCATGCAGCGGCTGGGCGCCGTTCAACAGCGCCACCGCCTCGACGATCTCGTCCTCGCTCAAGCGAAGGGCGGATGCGGACACGTCCGGCGTCGCCCGCACCGCCTGCTCGATCGACTCGATGCCGCAGAGACCGCAGCCGACCGGACCGGCCAGATGCCGGCGCCGGGCCCGCAGCCGATCCTCCCTCTCGGTGTTGAGCGTGATCTGCACATCGATGCCCTTGTCCTCGACGAGGATCTCGATCGTCTCGATCTCCGCCGTACCGGCGACGATCCCCTCCGTCAGGCTGAAGCCGGTGGCGAAATCCTCAAGATCGGCGGGTGTCGCCATCATCACCGCATGGGTCGAGCCGCCATAGGAAAACGCCACCGGCGTTTCCTCCGGCACGGTCCGTTCGGCGCTGCGCATCCGACCCTTGCGGCGGATCGTTTGCGGCACCGGCCGCGATGGCCGGAAATCGCTCACTCCGCCGCTTCCAGCTTGCCGGCGATGCGGCGGGACTGGCGCGCCTGCTCGTCATACTCGACCTGCCAGTCGGAGGGGCCGTTCGAGGGCGAGATCTGCACCGCTGTCACCTTGTATTCCGGGCAGTTGGTCGCCCAGTCGGAGAAGTCGGTGGTGATGACGTTCGCCTGCGTCGTCGGATGGTGGAAGGTGGTGTAGACCACGCCCGGCGACACCCGGTCGGTGATCAGCGCGCGCAGCGTCGTCTCGCCGGAGCGGCTGGAAAGACGCACCCAGTCGCGGTCGCGGATGCCGCGCAGTTCCGCATCGTGGCGATGGATCTCCAGCCGGTCCTCCTCGTGCCAGACGACATTGTCGGTGCGCCGCGTCTGAGCGCCGACATTATACTGGCTTAAGGTTCGGCCGGTGGTCAGCAGCAGGGGAAAGCGCGGCCCGGTCTTCTCGTCGGTCGCGACATATTCGGTGCGGATGAACTTGCCCCTGCCGCGCACGAAGCCGTTCACATGCATGATCGGCGAGCCGGCCGGGTTCTTCTCGTTGCAGGGCCACTGCACCGAGCCCATCTTTTCCAGATAGTCGTAGGAGACCAGCGCGAAGCTCGGCGTCGTCGCGGCGATCTCGTCCATGATCTCGGACGGATGGCTGTAATTCCAGCCAAGCCCCATCTGCTGGGCAAGCTTCTGCGTCACCTCCCAGTCGGCATAGCCGTTCTTCGGCGTCATCACCCTGCGCACGCGGTTGATGCGGCGCTCGGCATTGGTGAAGGTGCCGTCCTTTTCGAGGAAGGTCGAGCCCGGCAGGAAGACATGGGCGTAGTTGGCGGTCTCGTTCAGGAACAGGTCCTGCACGACGACGCATTCCATCGCGGCGAGGCCGGCGGCGACATGCTTGGTATCCGGATCCGACTGGAGGATGTCTTCCCCTTGAATGTAGATGCCCTTGAACGAGCCGTCGACGGCGGCGTCCAGCATGTTCGGGATGCGCAGGCCCGGCTCGTCGGAAAGCGCGACCCCCCACATCTTCTCGAAGACCGCGCGGGTCGCGTCGTCGGCTACGTGGCGATAGCCGGGGAGTTCGTGCGGGAAGGAGCCCATGTCGCAGGACCCTTGGACGTTGTTCTGGCCGCGAAGCGGGTTCACGCCGACGCCGGGGCGGCCGATATTGCCGGTCGCCATGGCAAGGTTGGCGATGGCGATCACCGTGGTCGAGCCCTGGCTGTGCTCGGTGACGCCGAGGCCGTAATAGATCGCGCCGTTGCCGCCGGTCGCGAACAGCCGCGCGGCCCCGCGCAGGTCTTGCGCCGGAACGCCGGTCAGGCTCTCGGTCGCCTCCGGGCTGTGGCGCTCCTCGGAAACGAAGGCGGCCCAGTCCTCGAATTCCGACCAGTCGCAGCGCGCGCGGATGAACGCCTCGTCGAACAGCCCCTCCGTGACGATGACATGGGCGAGCGCGGTGACGACGGCGACATTGGTGCCGGGCCTGAGCGGCAGATGATGCGCCGCCTTGATATGCGGCGAGGAGACGAGATCGGTGCGGCGCGGATCGATGACGATCAGCTTGGCCCCCTGCCGCAGCCGTTTCTTCAGCCGCGAGGCGAAAACCGGGTGGCCGTCGGTCGGATTGGCGCCGATGACGATGACGACGTCGGTGTGCTCGACCGAATCGAAATCCTGCGTGCCGGCCGAGGTGCCGAAGGTCTGGCCGAGGCCGTAACCCGTGGGAGAGTGGCAGACGCGGGCACAGGTATCGACATTGTTATTGCGGAAGCCGGCGCGGATCAGCTTCTGCACCAGGTAGGTTTCCTCGTTGGTGCAGCGCGACGAGGTGATGCCGCCGATCGATTCGCGGCCATACTGGTACTGGATACGGCGGAATTCCGCCGCCGTATGCGCTAAGGCCTCCTCCCAGCTCACCTCCCGCCAGGGATCCGAGATCTTCTCCCGGATCATCGGGTTGAGGATACGCTCCCGGTGCGTCGAATAGCCGTAGGCGAAGCGGCCCTTGACGCAGGAATGGCCGCGATTGGCCTTGCCGTCCTTCCACGGCACCATGCGCACCAGTTCCTCGCCGCGCATCTCCGCCTTGAACGAGCAGCCCACACCGCAATAGGCGCAGGTGGTGACGACGGAATGCTCCGGCTGGCCGATGGCGATGACGGATTTTTCCGTCAGCGTCGCCGTCGGACAGGCCTGCACGCAGGCGCCGCAGGAGACGCATTCGGAGGAGAGAAACTGCTCGTGCATGCCGGGCGAGACACGGCTGTCGAAGCCCCGCCCCTCGATCGTCAGCGCGAAGGTGCCCTGCACTTCCTCGCAGGCGCGCACGCAGCGCGAGCAGACGATGCATTTCGACGGATCATAGGTGAAGTACGGGTTCGATTCGTCCTTCGGCATCCACTTCGCATTGATGCCGTCGGCATCGCGCGGCTTGACGTGGTTCTCGCCGTCATAGCCGTAGCGCACGTCGCGCAGGCCGACCGCGCCGGCCATGTCCTGCAGCTCGCAGTCGCCATTGGCAGCGCAGGTGAGGCAGTCGAGCGGATGGTCGGAGATGTAGAGTTCCATCACTCCCTTGCGGATCTGCTTCAGCCGTTCCGTCTGGGTGTGGACCTTGATGCCCGGAGCGACCGGCGTGGTGCAGGAGGCCGGCGTGCCGTTCCGCCCCTCGACCTCGACCAGACAGAGGCGGCAGGAGCCGAAGGCATCGACCATGTCGGTGGCGCAGAGTTTTGGCACCTGAATGCCCGCCTCCATCGAGGCGCGCATGATCGAGGTTCCCTCGGGCACGGTGATCTCCCGACCGTCGATGGTCAGCGTCACCTGCCTGTCGGAGCGGGACGCGGGCGTGCCGTAGTCGATTTCATGAACGAGGGACATGAACACCTCCTGTCAGACATTCCTTCGGCCGGTTTATGCATCCGGCGCGCGGAAATCCTATTTCTTATCTTCCGCGAATGTGGCGGCAACGAGCGCATTGGCATGACCATGGCCGAGGCCGTGGGTCTCCTTCAGAAACGCCACCACCTCCATGTGCGTCCGCCCCGCCTGGCTGCGGACGATGTCTTTCCAATGGGAAATCGGCCGGCCATAGGCCTTCTCGATCGCCGGAAAATAGGAGGCGGGGCCTTTGACCTTGACCTTGTCCGTGACGCTCATTCCGCAGCCTCCGCCATCGGCGCCGGGCGAAAATCCTCGGGGAAATGCGTGATCGCGCTCATCACCGGATAGGGCGTGAAGCCGCCGAGCGCGCAGAGCGAGCCGAACTTCATCGTGTTGCAGAGGTCGGTCAGAAGCGCGAGGTTCTTCTCCGGCTCGATGCCCTTCGCGATTTTGTCGGCCGTCTCGACGCCGCGGGTCGAACCGATGCGGCAGGGCGTGCACTTGCCGCAGCTTTCGACGGCGCAGAATTCCATGGCGAAGCGCGCCTGCTTCAGCATGTCGGCCGTGTCGTCAAAGACGGTGATGCCGGCATGGCCGATCAGCCCGTCCTTCGCGGCGAAAGCCTCGTAGTCGAAGGGCGTATCGAACAGCGCCGGCGGGAAATAGGCGCCGAGCGGTCCGCCGACCTGCACGGCCTTGACCGGCCGTCCGCTCGCCGTGCCGCCGCCGATCGCCTCGACGATCTCGCCGAGCGTCAGGCCGAACGCAGCCTCGTAGAGACCGCCATGCTTCACATTTCCGGCAATCTGGATCGGGATCGTGCCGCGCGACCGGCCCATGCCGAAGTCGCGGTAGAAGGCCGCACCCCGGTCGAGGATGACGGGAACGGAGGCGAGCGAGATGACGTTGTTGACCACGGTCGGCCGGCCGAGGAACCCCTGCAATGCGGGAAGCGGCGGCTTGGCGCGCACGATCCCCCGCTTGCCCTCCAGCGAATTCAGCAGCGCCGTCTCCTCGCCGCAGACATAGGCGCCGGCGCCGACGCGGATCTCCATGTCGAAGCTCCTGCCCGAACCGAGCACGGAGGACCCGAGAATGCCGGCGCGCCGCGCCACCTCGACCGCTTTGCGCATCGTCTCGATCGCATGCGGATATTCCGAGCGGGTATAGACATAGCCCCTGGTCGCCCCGGTCGCGATTCCTGCGATCGCCATCCCCTCGATCAGCACGAAGGGATCGCCCTCCATGATCATCCGGTCGGCAAATGTGCCGCTGTCGCCCTCGTCGGCATTGCAGACGATGTATTTCTGCGGACCCGGTGCTTCGAGAACGGTTTTCCATTTGATGCCGGTCGGAAAGCCCGCGCCGCCACGACCGCGCAGACCCGATTCGGTAACCGCCGCGACGATTTCCGCCGGCGTCATCTCAACCGCCCGTTCGAGCCCCTTCAGGCCCTGGTAATGCCGGTAGTCGTCGAGCGACAGCGGATCGGTGACGCCGCAGCGCGCGAAGGTGAGCCGCGTCTGGCCGGCGAGGAACGGGATCTCCTTCGTGCGGCCCTGGCACAGCGGATGCGCGCCGCCGTCGAGAAAGCCGGCCTCGAAGAGCGAGGCGACATCGCCGGGCCGCACCGGGCCATAGGCGATGCGCCCCTTTTGCGTGCGCACCTCGACCAGCGGCTCCAGCCAGTGCAGCCCGCGCGACCCGTTGCGCACGATCCGGGCATCGAGGCCGCGCGCGGCGATCTCCTCGCGGATGCGGGCGGCGACGCGATCGGCGCCGAGCGCCAGCGCGGCGGCATCGAGGGGAACGAAGATCGTCACCGTCATGCCCGTGCCTCCGCGACGAGGTCGGCGGCGGCGTCGGGGTCGAGGCGGCCATGCACCGCGCCGTCCAGCATGGCGGCGGGTGCGGTGGAACAGAGCCCGAGACAATAGACCGGTTCGAGCGTCACCGCCCCGTCCGGCGTCGTCTGGTGGAAATCGATGCCGAGCAGCGCCTTGACCCGTTCCGCGAGCCGCTCGCCGCCCATCGACTGGCAGGCCTCGGCGCGACAGAGCTTCAGCACGCGCCGTCCGGCAGGGTGGTCGCGGAAATCATGGTAGAAGCTGACCACGCCGTGCACTTCGGCCCGCGACAGGTTCAGTTCCCGCGCGATCAGCGGCAGGCTTTCAGGCGGCACATGGCCGAACGCGTCCTGGATCTCGTGCAGGATCGGCAGAAGCGGCCCTTCGAGCCCCTTCAGCGCCTGCACGATCGACAGGGTGCGGGCCTCCGTTTCCGGGATGATCCCATGGACCGTCACGCCGTTACCTCCCCCTTGCCAACTCGTTCACGAGAGCGCCGCCGTCAGAACGCCGCCGTCTGGACCCGATCGCCTCCCGACGCCGCCCTTTTCTGTCGCAAGCCGCCGCCCGGGGGTCAATATCGCTGTTCCGTCAAACGATAGAGGATTTCTATCAGGATGACCTCTCTTCCGACAGCCGCCGCGCCTCGTGCAGCAGCGCGGAGACCAATGGCGTAAACGGCTCGCGATGGGTCGCAACCAGGCCGATCCGATGGGTCGCTTCAGGCTCGACCAGCGGGATCGAGCGGATTTCGGCGCCGAAACCGAAGGATTCCGCCATGTTCTGCGGCATGATGCTGGCGCAGCGCCCGGTGCGGATGTGGGAAAACAGCACGATCATCGAATTGGATTCGAGCGTCGGACGAACGGTGACGCCGGCCTCGCCGAAATGCTGGTTGATGATGCGGCGGTTCTGCATGTCGGCGGTCAATAGACAAAGCCGAACGTCGCCCGCCTCGCGCCAGGTGATGCTGTCGCGCGACGACAGCGGCCCGCCCGCCGCCGTCACCAGATGATAGCGCTCCTCGCGCAGCGGCACGGCCGTGACGCGACCGAGCGGCTCGTTCTCGAGATAGGTGAGCCCGGCATCGATCTCCAGGTTTTCGAGCAGGCTGAGGATTTTCAGCGAGGTGGTCGAGAGGACGGAGAACGTCACCTCGGGATGCTTCTCCTGGAAGGGCACGGTGACCTGATGCACCATCGACAGCGCGGTCGGGATGGCGGCGAGCCGGATGTGGCCGGAAAGGCCGCGCCGCGCCGCGCGCATCTCCTCGCGCATCGCCCGCGCATCGCCGACGATGCGGCGCGCCCATTCGAGCACGCGCTGCCCCTCCGGCGTCAGCCCCTGGAAGCGCGACCCGCGCTCGACCAGCATGACGCCGAGCTCGCCCTCGAGCTGGCGGATCGCGGCCGAAAGCGTCGGCTGGGTGATGCCGCACGCCTCGGCCGCGCGGCCGAAATGCCGCTCGCGCGCCAGCGTGATGAAAAAGTCGAGCTTATCGATCATGCCGCCGGCCCTCCCCCGCGCCGCGCGGCGGGGATCAGCAGATCAGCTGGCCGCCGTTGACCTCGAGCACCTGCCCGGTGACATAGCCGGAAAGGCCCTTCGACGCGAGGAAGAGATAGGCGGGCGCGCAATCCTCCGGCGTGCCGAGCCGCTGCAGCGGGATCGTCTTTCGGGTCGCCTCCAGCTTTTCCGGCGAGGAGTAGCGGGCATGGAAATCCGTGGTGATCGTGCCGGGCGAGACGCAGTTGACGCGGATGCCGTCCGGCGCGAGCTCGCGGGCCAGCGCCTTCGAATAGGTGGAGACGAAGGCCTTGGTCGCCGAATAGATCGCCGAGCCGGGACTGCCGCCGGTCAGCGCCGAGATCGACACCGTGTTGACGATCGCGCCCTGCGCCGAGCGGCGCAGCAGCGGCAGCAGCGCCCGCGTCAGCTCCATCACGGAGGTCTGGTTGAGCTGCACCACCGTTCCGTACTGATCGTCCGTCAGCTCCGCCGCCGGGAAGCGGCCGACCATCGTGCCGGCATTGTTGACGAGCACGTCGAGCGTCTGGAGATGCTGGCCGACCGTCTCGGCGAAGGAGAGAACACCCTCTTGCGTCGAAAAATCGGCATAGGCGAGGATCGCGCGCCCCTCCGCCACCGCCTCGGCGAGGAAGGAGGGGAGTTCGCCCGATGCCTTGCGGCCGCCATGGACGACGACCGTCGCGCCGGCGGCGAGGAACTGGCGGGCGACCTCGAGCCCGATGCCGCGCCCCGCACCGGTGACCGCGACGTTAACCCCTTTGAACAATGACGCATCGAACATGGCGATTCTCCCAGAAGACGGCCGCCAAGCTGGCAAATCGGGGCCTGCTTGGCAACCGGCGCCGCACCGGTTCGCCCCGTGTCGAAGACGAAAGGATTGACTTTCTCGCATTTTCGCTTTTGCCTGCGGCGAAAAGAAACGAAAATCGGGGGAAACGCCATGTACCTCACCGGCAGGCAGGCCGAGATCCTGGAACTCGCGAAGGCCGAGGGACGGGTGCTGGTCGACGAACTCGCCACGCGCTTTTCCGTCACGCCGCAGACGATCCGCAAGGACCTCAACGATCTGTGCGACGGCAAGGCGCTGACGCGCATCCATGGCGGCGCGATCTTCCCGAGCGGCCGCGACAACGTCAAATACGACCAGCGCCGCGAGATCGCCGCGCCGGAAAAACTGGCGATCGGCCGCGCCTGCGCCGGCCTCATCCCGGACAGTGCCTCGCTGTTCATCAATATCGGCACCACCACGGAAGCGGTCGGCGAGGCGCTGACCGGCCATTCCTCGCTGATGGTCATCACCAACAACATCAACGTCGCCAACAGCTTGCGGGTCTTTCCCTCGATCGAGGTGGTGATCGCCGGCGGCGTGGTGCGCGGGTCGGACGGCGGCATCGTCGGCGAGGCGGCGGTCGACTTCATCCGCCAGTTCAAGGTCGATTTCGCCGTCATCGGCGCGTCGGCCATCGATCACGACGGTGCGCTGCTCGATTTCGATTTCCGCGAAGTGAAAGTGGCGCAGGCGATCATCGCCAATGCCCGCCACGTCATCCTCGTCGCCGATTCGACCAAGTTCGACCGCACCGCGCCGGTGCGGATCGGCCATATTTCGCAGGTCCATACCTTCGTCACCGACCGCTGCAAGATCGCAAGCGTCCGCGACATCTGTTCCGCCGCCGAGGTGCGTCTTGTCGAAACGCGATCGTGAACGGGCGCGCCGAACATTCGTTTGACATTCGTATAATTTTCGTTTTAACTGTCTTCACTTTCGCAATTGCAACAAAATGATGCAATGCGAAATGCCTTGGGGAGAAGGCTGTGACGGGGCGGGAAACCTTCGACATTTTCGTGATCGGCGGCGGCATCAACGGCTGCGGCATTGCGCGCGACGCGGTCGGCCGCGGCTACACGGTCGCGCTCGCCGAGATGAACGACTTCGCCTCCGGCACGTCCTCCGGCTCGACCAAGCTCATCCACGGGGGCCTGCGCTACCTCGAGCATTACGAGTTCCGGCTGGTGCGCGAGGCGCTGATGGAGCGCGAGATCCTCTGGGCGATGGCGCCGCACATCATCTGGCCGATGCGCTTCGTCCTGCCCTTCCAGAAGGGCGGGCCGCGCCCCGCCTGGCTGATCCGGCTCGGCCTCTTCCTCTACGACCATATCGGCGGCCGCAGGCGCCTGCCGGGCACGCGCACGCTCGATCTCGCGCGCGATCCGGCCGGACGGCCGCTGAAGAAGATCTTCCGCAAGGCTTTCGAATATTCGGACGGCTGGGTCGACGATGCCCGCATGGTCGTGCTCAACGCCCGCGACGCGGCCGATCGCGGCGCACGCATCCTGCCGCGCACCAAGGTCGTTTCGGCACGGCGCGAGCAGGCCGGCTGGGCCGTCGAGGTCGAGGATCTCGACAGCGGCCGCCGCGAGACGCTTTCCGCCCGCATGCTCGTCAACGCCGCCGGTCCCTGGGTCGACGCGGTGCTCTCCGCGGCGCTCGGCCGCAACGACGCGCGCAACGTCCGCCTCGTGCAGGGCAGCCACATCGTCGTCCGCCGGAAATTCGAGGACCCCCGCGCCTATTTCTTCCAGAACCCGGACGGGCGGATCATGTTCGCCATCCCCTACCAGCAGGATTTCACCCTGATCGGCACGACCGACCGGGACTTCAAGGGCGACCCGCGCGGCATCCGCATCAGCCCGGAGGAAACGGACTATCTCTGCGCCGCGGCGAGCGAGTATTTCGCCGAACCCGTCCGGCCCTCCGACATCGTCTGGAGCTATTCGGCGGTCCGCCCGCTCTATGACGACGGCGCGGGCAAGGCCCAGGAGGCGACGCGCGACTACGTGCTGAAGCTGGAAGACGGCGCCGCGCCGCTGCTCAACGTCTTCGGCGGTAAGCTCACCACCTATCGGCGGCTGGCGGAATCGGCGCTGGAAAAGATCGGCGAGGCGCTCGGGACGAAGGGCGCGCCCTGGACGGCGGGCTCGACATTGCCGGGCGGCGACTTTCCCGCCGAGGGCTACGACGCGCAAGTGGCGGCGCTGAAAGCGCGCTATCCCTTTCTCGAGGCGCGCCATGCCGGCCGTCTGGTCCGCCTCTATGGAACGGAGGCGGAGAAGCTCGTCGGTTCCGCGGCAAGTCTCGCGGAGCTCGGCCGCTGTTTCGGCGCCGATCTCTACGAGGCGGAGGTCCGCTGGCTGATGACGCGGGAATGGGCGCGGCGCGGCGACGATGTGCTGTGGCGCCGCACGAAACTGGGCCTGAGGCTCGACGACCGGGAGAAGGACGGGCTGGACGCCTACATGCGCCAGGATCTCGCCGCATGCGTGCCGAGAGGCGCGGGCGATCCGTCAGAAGGAATGTGAGGTTGATAGGCGATGCTTGAGCTTCGAGGTGTTTGTTTGGATGTTGGTGTTGAGCGTCATGTATATGATGCGGATCTTGTGCTTGAGCGTGGGAGCCTGAACGTTCTTCTGGGACCGACCTTGTCGGGGAAGACGTCGTTGATGCGGCT
>NZ_JBHFEI010000020.1:0-57817 GCF_041928815.1 Ensifer soli
ATCATCGGCACAGGCGATGGTTGAAAAGCCGATCATGCACTAAGACTGAAACCGGACCACCCAATGGGGTCAGACCAGGCGCGCAGTCAAGTGCGGCGCCACTGAAGGACATTTGAACCGCACCGAGTTTACCGGAGACCGTTTGGTTTAAGTTATGCGGCCATGGCTGGCGCGTCCAGCACGGCATAGTATCGTTCTTCTGCCTCGGCTGGGGGTATGTTGCCGATGGGCTCCAGAAGGCGTCGATTGTTGAACCAGTCCACCCATTCGAGCGTGGCGAACTCCACGGCTTCGTAGTTGCGCCATGGTCCCCGGCGATGGATGACCTCGGCTTTGTAAAGGCCGTTGATCGTTTCGGCGAGCGCGTTGTCATAGGAATCGCCAACGCTACCAACGGAGGGCTCGATGCCTGCCTCTGCCAATCGCTCAGAATAGCGAATGGACACATATTGCGAGCCGCGGTCCGAGTGATGAACCAGCCCGCCACGTTTGACGGGCCGCCGATCATGAAGTGCCTGGTCGAGGGCATCGAGCACAAAGCCCGCGTGGGCAGTCCGGCTTGCCCGCCAACCGACGATCCGGCGGGCGAAGGCATCAATGACGAAGGCCACGTAAACGAAGCCCTGCCAGGTCGCAACATAGAGCATTTCCAGCCGAAGCGTGATCGCTTCGGCGTCGGAAAATACGGTAAAAACAAGAGCATAGAGCGTTGAAGGTGATCCCAAGATCACCAGAAATGCTCTAGGTGAAATCGGATAACCACAGCATGTTCGGCGCGGGAGCGTAGAACTGCCGGTTCACCCGATCGAGCGGATGTGGCGCGGTCTTGTCACTGACCGTCGTGCGGATCGGTTTGCCGCGAATTATGCCCTGTAGCCCCATTGCCTTCATAAGCCGAGCGACTGTGCAGCGGGCGATGTCGTAACCTTCGCGTTGCAACTGTCGCCAGACCTTGCGCACGCCATAGACCTGGAAGTTCTCGTTGAACACCCGGCGTATCTCGACCTTCATGGCAATGTCGCGTCGAGCGCGGGCCGACAGACGGTCCACATCCGTGCGCTTGGCGATGACCTCATAATAGGTGGACGGGGCAATCGGCAGCAGTCTGCAAATTGGCTCGACCCCGAGCACCGAGCGGTGTTCGTCGATGAAGGAAATCATCGCTTCAGTGGGCGGTCGAGCACCGCCATCGCAAAATACGCAGAGGCTTTGCGCAAAATCTCGTTGGCCTGACGAAGCTCGCGGTTCTCCCGCTCCAGAGCCTTCATCTTCTCGGCGACGTCACTCGGCAGGCCAGCTCGCTTGCCGCTGTCCACCTCAGCCCTCTTCACCCATTCATTGAGCGTATGCGCCGAGCAGCCGATCTTGGCGGCTATGGAAGACACGGCCGCCCACCGCGAAGGATGCTCTGCTTCATGATCGACAACCATTCGAACGGCGCGGGCGCGGACTTCAGGAGAAAACTTGTTCGTCGTCTTGCTTGTCATAGACCCTACTTCTCACGAGTTGGAGTCTCCGGCAAACTCGGCGCGGTTCATAGCTTCGCTTGCCGCTGCGATCAGCAAGGCAACCGACGCGGCACCGGGATCGACCGTGCCGATACTCTTTTCGCCGACATAGCTCGATTTGCCACGGCGGGCGCGCATGGATGCGGTGGCGGCCGCACCGGCGGCCGCTGCGTCGGCTGCAGACCTCCAGCAGGCCTGGATCGCCTCACCGGAAGCAAACGCTGCCCGAAACGCCCGCGCAGCCGGCTCGAGGGCATCATACATGGTCTTGTCGCCCGACCGTGCGCGGCCGCGATCGACAATGCCCTGGTATGCGGCTTCAAGTCCGGCCGCCATCGTCTCGCCATCAACGACATCGCTGGCCGGACCCACAGTCGCGGCAAACCTGAGGAAGATCGTTCCATAAAGCGCGCCACTCGATCCGCCGACGGTATCGACAATCGTGAGGCCGACCTGTTTGAAGTATTCGCCCGGTCGCCCCTGGTCGCCCTGTGCGTCGATAAGGCTGCGTATCGCCGCCACGCCGCGCCTGAGGTTGGCGCCGTGATCGGCGTCGCCGGAGGCGGCATCAAGCTCGCTCAACCGGTCGGTCTCCGCGTCCACCCGGTACGCAAAGATCGTCAGCCAGGCGGCGATGTCTGCCGTCGTCATAAAGCGTTTCATGGGCACATCCCCCAGCGCATTGCGGCAGTATGAACGGGTGCGTCCCACAATGACAGCAGTTCGTCATCCAGTTCGAGAAGTGTCAGCGACGCGCCCATCTGCTCCAGCGAGGTGACAAAATTTCCGACCAGGCAGCGCGCAGGCTTCAGACCCCTTGCCCGAAGTGCCCGGTCGATTTCACCATAAAGCAGGTAGAGTTCCGCATCGGGTGTGCCGCCGAGCCCCGACAGCAGCACGAGAAGCGGCGATGCCGGCGCCGGCGGCCGGTCTGACAGCACTTCGTCCAGCAGGATCGCGGCGATGTCGCAAGCGCTCGACAACGGCACGCGGTCGCGCCCCGGCGAACCGGATATGCCGATGCCGAGATCCATCTCGTTGTCGGCCATGCGATAGATCGGCTGGCCGCGCTCGGGCGGCGTGCAGGAGGTGAGCCCGACACCGAAGGTGCGCGAGCGCGCCGCCACCCGCCGCGCGATGCCGGCAACCGTGGCGAGATCGGCGCCGGCCTCGGCCGCAGCGCCGGCGATTTTTTCCACCAGCACCGTCGCACCCAGGCCGCGCCGGCCGGCGCTGTCGTCGTCATCCTTGATCGAGACGTCGTCGTTGATGAGCACGGTCTCGACCGTGATGTCGTCGAAGGCCATGATCTCCTGCGCCATGCCGAAATTCATCACCTCGCCGGTGAAATTCTTGACGATGTGGATGAGCCCGGCCCCGCAATCGACCGCGCGGGTCGCAGCAATGATCTGGCGCGGCACCGGCGAAGTGAAGATCGCACCCGGGCAGACCGCGTCGAGCATGCCGGGGCCAACGAAACCGGTGTGCAGCGGCTCGCATCCGGAGCCGCCGCCAGCAATCAGTGCCACCTTTGGGCGCTCGGGGCGCCGGGCCCGGACGAGAATCCGAGCCTCTCTATCGAATTTCACCAGATGCGGATGCGCTGCCGAAAGGCCCTCAAGATAATCGGTGACGACGGTTTTGGGATCATTCATAAATCGTTTCAAGACCTTGCATCCTCCAAGCCACAGACCACGCCCCTTGTTGCCCCGTTTTTAGCACCAGCGGAGTGGCACAACGCGCTTTACATATCTAATACATCAGATGTAAGATATCAATCAGCGTTCAGGATATCCTGTTGTCAGCCTCGGTCTGGCGACCGAAATGGCTTTCGGAAAACGCTTGAGGCCGGGGGCTGGAGCACCGGCCGCAATTCAGCAACCGGCCGACGGTTCGGAAACCGCACGGCCATCTGGGAGGAGTACGGCAATGCTAGATGAAAACATGAACAGGAGTGCATTGGCGCTGTCGCGCCGGGGCCTGCTGAAGGGCGCTCCGGCGGCGATCGCGGGCGCTGCGATGATAACGGCGGGGAATGTGTTGACGGCCGCGCCGGCCATGGCTGCGGATGGCGTGTTCGCGACGCCGGAGTATGACACGATCATTCGCAAGGCTGTCGAGGGCAAGGTGATCAAGGTCGGCTTCACGCCGCCGATCCTGTCGGAGTTCTTCGACATCATGGAACACGCCGCCTACCGCCAGGCGCAGAACTATTCAGAACGCTTCGGCGTCAAGTGGGAGTGGCAGCGGGCTTCGCCGTCAGGCGATTTCAATTCCGTCGAGGGACAGTACAACATCATCCAGAACTGGATCACCGCCGGTCTGGACGTGATCATGGTCTGCACCGCCGGCAACTACAAGGATACGCAAAAAATCTACGCCGATGCCCGCGCCAAGGGCATCACGATCATCCAGTTCAACATGCCGATCGAACTGTGGCCAATCGGCGAAGTGAGCGATACCTGCTCGGTCGGCTATGACAACATCATGCAATCGGGCTATGTCGCCGGCAAGTTCATCGCCGAAAAGCTGGGCGGCAAGGGCAAGGTGCTGCAAATCTGGGGCCCGTCCGGCTCCATCTGGTCGGAGGCCCGCCAGAAGGGTTTCGACCTGGTGCTCGCCGAGTATCCGGACCTGAAGTCCGTGGGCCTCGCCGACGGCGGCTATGTGCGCGACAAGGGCTTTGCCGCCGCCCAGAACCTGCTCACCGCCAATCCCGACGTCAATGCCATCTACGGCGAGAACGAGGAAATGGCGCTCGGCGCCTCGCAGGCCATCGACTCGCTCGGGATGAAGCACTGGGACGGGACTGACGGCATCATCACCATCGGTGCCGACGGATTGCAATCCGGCTTTCAGGCGATCCGGGAAGGCCGCCTTTCGGCGACCATCTCGGTTGGTGGCGTCGGACAGGGCATCAGGCTAGTGGAAACGGCCTTCGCCATCCGCGCGCTCGGCATGACGGTGCCGAAGGTCAACAATGTGCCGGTTGTCCTCGTCCAGAAGGACAATGTCGATGGCGTGGATGCCCTGCAGGCCTGGGCGCTCGGCGCCAAGGCACTCTGAGGGCTCTGAAACAGGCCGTGCGCGGCGGGCGAATGCCTGTCTCGCCCGGTTTTGCCTGTGCGAAATCCGGGGGAGGCGACGATGTACAAAATCGAGATAGCGGTCGATGTTCGCCATGAACTCGGCGAAAGCGTGGTGTGGGACGATCGCTCCGGGGACCTCGTCTGGGTCGATATCCACCGGGGCCGCCTCTGGCGCTACGCGAGCAGCGGCAGGCTCGTCGGACACAGCATGCCCAATCGTATCGGCGCGGTCGGCCTCCGCCAGGGCGCGGGCTATGTCGTCGGCCTTGCCAAGAGTTTCGGCGTCTTCGATCCCGTCACCGACCGCTATGAGACGGTTGCAGAGGTGGAGCCCGAACTCCCGCATACTCGCCTCAATGACGGGCGCTGCGACCGGGACGGCAATTTCCTCTGCGGCGGGATCAACGAAGGCGGCGTCGGCAAGCCAGACAGCGGCCTCTACCGGCTCTGCCGGGACGGCCGGGTCGAGACGGTGATGACGGGCATTCGCTGCGCCAACTCGACTTGCTTCAGCCCGGACGGCCGAACACTTTATTTCTCCGACATGCCGACGGGTGACATCGTGCGCTTCGACTATGACGGCGCCGGACCGCTCGCGGCGGCTCGTCCGTTCCACAGCCTGTCCGGGCGTCCGGGACTGCCCGATGGCTCCACCGTCGATGCCGAAGGCTGCCTCTGGAACACCCATTGGGGCGGCGGCAGGATCGTCCGTTACAGCCCGGCCGGAGAGACCCTGCTGGAAGTAGACCTGCCCGTCAGCAATCCCACCTGTCTCGCTTTCGGGGACGCCGATTACCGGACGCTCTATATCACCACGGCCTTCTTCCAGCTCACGCCCGAACAGCGCCGCTGCGAGCCACTCGCAGGCGCCGTGCTCAAGATGCGAACGGATGTCGAGGGCCTGCCCGAACCGCATTTTCGCGGCTGAGCGAAACGGTCATAAGCACAGTCTCAAGCGCCGATGGCCGATCCTGATGCCGGACGAGCAACCGGTGGGTCCGTGGGCGCAATCGCCCCGCGATGTCCGATGATCCGTGCGGCATAGGCATTCGCCGCCGCAGCCGCGCCGCGGACATCAGATTGCACGATCAGCCCATGCAGGAAGGCAGCGTTCCAGCCGTCGCCGGCACCTGTGGTGTCGACGATCCGGTCCACCCGGACGGCCGGCACCTGCTGCATCTTGCCCTCATGCAGCAGCAGGATTCCTCGCTCGCCGAGCTTAAGCGCGACCGAGGCGCCGCTGAGCGTTGCAAATCGCTTGATTGCGGCGATCTCGTCCATGTAGGAGGCATCGATCAGCGGCAGATCTGCCGGATAGCTCGGCATCAGCCATAGAACCCGGCCGCAGATTGCCTGAAATGCCGCCTTCGCCGCGGCAAGCCCACCTCGAGGCTTCCAGAGCATCGGCCGGTAGTTGGGGTCATAGACTGTTCTGCCCGGCGCGCCTTCGAGCCCGCAGGCTACGGCGACCAGACGCTCTGCGCTTGCCGAGATCGCCTGGGTGATCCCGGACACGATCACGAAGCGGGCAGTGCCCAGCAGATCGGCATCGAGGTCTTCAGGGCCGATGCCTGCAGCCGCGCTGCCGGCGCGCCGATAGGCAAAGCGGCGCTCGCCCTCATCGTCGGTCTCGATGAAATAGAGGCCATTGTCGCCGGCAACCATCGGCGCGCAGCCGAGGTCGATACCTTCCCTTTCGAGAAAGGCAACAAGGCTGGAGCCGAACAGATCATCGCCGATCCGGGACAAGAATGCCGCCGAAAGACCCAGACGCCGGGCGTGCACGAGGCTGTTGGCGATATCACCCGCATAACCCCGCCGGAACAGGCCGGCGCCATGGACCGGCTCCTCGGCATGGAATTCCACCATGCATTCGCCGATCCCGACAATATCGAATGCCGGGCCCATCCTTCGCTGCGGGTTCACGCTGTGCGTGCCCTGACGGCGAAGATGGCCGAGGCGCGCTCCATGATGATCACGACGAGGATGACCATGCCGATCACGAAGGTCTCGAAGACGGGCGGAATGCCGCTGAGATTGATGACGTTCTGGATCACCACCAGCACCAGAGCCCCGAGCGCCGCGCCCACGAGGCTGCCTTTGCCGCCTGTCAGTGCCGCGCCGCCGATGATGGCTGCCGCCAGCGCCTGCACCTCGATGCCGCTCGCCATGTTGGGCTGCACGGTGCCCAAGCGGCCGGCCATCAGAACGCCGGCGATACCCGCCAGCAGGCCTGAAATCGCATAGGTGCCGATCTTGATGCTCTTGACATCGACGCCGGACAGGCGGGCAATGTCAGGATTTTCTCCCGTAGCCTTGAGATGGCGGGCGACACGGGAATCCTTCATGATCAGAATGCCGACGATGAGAATCGCGGCCGTGATGAATTCCGGCACGGTGAGGCTGAATGGCAGGCGCGTCAGTCCGCCGAGCATCATGTAGGGTTTGCTGGAATAATTGATCAGCGGCACGCCCTGCGTCCAGACGAACAGTACGCCACGGATCAGCGCGAGCATCGCCAGCGTGGTGACGAAATCCGGAATGCGCATCACGGCGATGATCAGGCCGTTGAGGATCCCGAGTCCAAGCCCGACGCAGATGCCGGCAATCAGGGCCAGCCACAGCGGCAGGCCGACGGTGGCAATCAGCCAGGCGACCACGCCGGCCGACAGCGCGGCGATCGCGCCTACCGAGAGATCGATGCCGCCGCCGATCAGTACGATCGTCATGCCCATGGCAAGAAGGATCAGCAAAGCCGACTGGTTGAGGATGTTGGCCCAGTTCATCCAGGTCAGGAAGAACGGGGATACAAACGACATCGCGATCGAAACGACGATCAGGAAGATGACCATCCCGCTGCCCGGGCGGTTGACGATGGACGAAAGGCGGCGTGATTTTGCGGGCGCTTGAGAATGCATGTTTCTCTCCTCCTATTCGGTGCCGATCGCGGCCTGCTGGATACGGGGGGCTTGTGAACCGCCGTGCCCAGCCGGTCCGGAGTTCTCCCCGCTGCGGGTCTTGCCGTTTGCGCCATTGTCGGCCAGCGGCTGGAAGATGTTGCGCTCCTGAAAGCGGTCGGACCATTTGTGAAACGCGACCGCAAGCAGGATCGCGGTACCGACGATCACCTGATACCAGGTCGGATCGACGCCGACGATCTGCAGCCCGGCACTGATGGCCGCCAGCAGCAGCGCCGCGATGGCGGCACCCGCGACCGAACCCCGGCCGCCAGCGAGACTTGTGCCACCGAGCACGGCCGCCGCAATCGCCTGCAGCTCATAGCCGCGACCGAGCGCCGGCTGCACCGAGGCGAGCCGCGAGGCAAGCAGCACGCCCGAGACCGAAGCGAGCAGTCCTGACAGCACGAACACGATCAGCTTGACACGGTCGACGTCGATGCCGGCAAAGCGCGCCGCCTCCGGGCTCATGCCCGCCGCGCGGACCTGCCGCCCGAAGGTGGTGGCCTGCAGCAGAAAGGTCAGGACGATTACCAGCAGCACGCCGAAGACGATCGGAAACGGGATGCCGAACAGCGTTCCGTAGGCGAGCCAGGTGAACGCATCCGTTTCACCGCCACGCAGGGGTCGATAGTAGGCCATGATCTGCAGGAGGCCCGCCGCGGCACCCATCGTCGCCAACGTGACGATGAAGTCGGACAGCTTCAGCACGGTGATCAGAAGCCCGTTGATCAGCCCGCAAAGCGCGCCCACGGCGAGCCCCGCCAGGATCGCCACTGCCGTCGGCTGGCCGAAACTCAGCGCCAGCATGGTGACGCCCCCGCTCAGTCCCAGCACGGACCCGACCGAAAGATCGATCGCGCCCGCAGTCAGGACAAAGGTCATGCCGACGGCAATGATGAGAATGAAGATCGACTGGATGATGATCGACGAGAGGTTGCCGGCGCCCAGGAAGTTGGGATTGAGCCAGCCGAGCAGCGCAGTGACCGCCACCAAAGCGATGGTGATCGGGGCGCCTTCCAGGCGCAGCAGTCTTGCAAGTTGCTGATGCATGACGAATTACTCCTGTGAGGATGCTGCCAGCGACATGAAGCGCTCCTCGAGCGCGGTGGCCGTGCTGCGATCGTCCGATGCGGAAATGCCCGGCAACTCGCCGGCGATCCTGCCCTGACGCATGACGAGGATGCGGTCGCTGATGCCAAGCAGTTCCATCAGGTCGGATGACTTGACGATCGCTGCGCCACCGTTGCGGGCGAAATCGCGGATCAGTCTGTAGATCTCGACCTTGGCACCGACATCGACGCCCTCGGTCGGCTCGTTGAAGATGATGACCGATGGCGCGGTGGTCAGCGCGCGGGCGATGATTGCCTTCTGCTGGTTGCCCCCGGACAGTCGCACGATCTGCTGGTGGACGGAATTGGCGCGGATGCGCAGCGACCGGAAGAAGCTGTTGGCGACCTCGTCTTCCTTGCGGCGGCGGATGATGCCGCCGGCTGAGAAGCGGTCGAGCGACGAAATCGAAATGTTCTGCGCGATCGTGTAGATCGGCAAGATGCCGCGCAGCTTTCGCTCGTTCGGCACATAGGCGATCCCCGCCTTGAAGGCGTCACGCGTGCGGCGGATGCGCACCGGCTGTCCCATCAGCAGCGTCGTACCTGTTGTCTTGCGGGTCGCGCCGATGATCGCTTCGACCAAACGGTTACAGCCGGCGCCCTGTAGTCCGCCGAGGCCAAGGATTTCGCCGCGTTTGAGCGTCAGGCTCAGGCCGCTCAGGCCGGCGACGCTGCCGAGATTGTCTACTTCGAGCGCATTGCCTTCGGCGTTCCCCGTCCCGGCCGCCTTGCTCTCGGCCACGAGCTTCTCGATACTGTCGACATCGCGGCCGACCATCATGCGCACGATCCGTTCCGGCGAGGCCTCGTTGCCATTGACGGTATCGACCAGCGCGCCGTCGCGCAGGACCGTAACCGCGTCTGCCATGCCGACGAGTTCCTCGAGATGGTGCGTTACCCACAGAAGCGAGGTGCCGCGCGATCGCAGCCGCTGCATCTGCCGGAACAGGCTGCGGCGTTCGGATTCGCTCAATCCGCCGGTCGGTTCGTCGAGGATGATGAGTTCGGAATTAAAGGCCAGCGCCTTGATGATCTCGACGACCTGCCGCGACAAGGCGTCAAGCTCCTCGATCGGCCGCTGCAGAAGGCGCCGGTCGAACTCGAAGTCGTCGCACAGGCCGTTGACGCGCGCTAGCATGGCCTTGCGATCGACCATGCCCATGCAGCCGAGCCGGCCCGACGACAGGATTTCGCGCCCGAGAAAAATGTTCTCGATCGCCGTCAGCGACGAAATCAGGTTGCGCTCCTGGTGAACGGTGCTGATGCCGCTCTCCTGCGCCGCATGTGGCGAGGAAAGCGTCACCGGGCGACCGTTCACCTGGATCTGTCCGGCATCCGGAAGGTAGACGCCGGACAGCATCTTGATGACCGTCGACTTGCCCGCCCCGTTTTCCCCCACGAGCGCGTGGATGGTGCCGCGCCGGATGGCGAAGCTGACATCGCGCACCGCGATCGTTCCGGGGAAGCGTTTCAGCAGGTTTTCAACCTGCACGACGTGTACGGTTTGAGCGTTGTCGAGCATGGCCGCGTCTCACGCCTTGTTGGTCTTGAGGTAAGGCACGAATTCTTCCCAGGGCATGTCCAGCTTGTAGCGATCCCTGACGCTGTAGGAGCAATCCAGCGTGTCCTTGAGCGATTTCGGACCCGGGAAGCCGATGAAATCCCAACCGACGCGGTTCTTGTTGCCGCCATAGACCGGATCGCAGAACATGCCCTGGCGGGTATGCAGGCACAGTGCGTGGAAGAAATCGAGACCGTCGTCGCCGACGCCTTGCAGTGCCGAGCCAAGCGGCGCCGTCGTCGTCAGGCTCACCTTGCCCGGCTTCGGCTGGTCCGACAGAAGCTCCAGGATGCCATCCTGGCGAGCCTCGCTCAGGTCCTTGAAATCCTGCTTGAAGTTCTCTTGCGCCAGCCCGTCGAGCTCACGGATGCCGTCACGATACTTGGCCTGCATGTCGCCGATCCGCTCCCGCCAGGCGTCGGCCAGCCGGCCGCTCATTTGCAGGAATCCCGAGCCGTCGCCGCTGGCGTAGATATAGTCGATCCCCGAGAGATAGAGATCGATGAAATTGACGACGCCGGCCTCGCGGGCGCCGGGTTGATCATCGGTCGGGTAGATGCGGGCGGTGGCCGCCTCGATCGTGTCCCATTCATGCTGGGTGAAGAATTTCGGCGGTTCGCCGTGCACATTGCGGGCAATCACCGGCCAGTCTGTTTTCGCAACCATAATCTCGCTCCCTGATGTGAGGGGCTGCGCCGGACTATGCCCGGCGTGCCACTTTTACTGTCTGCCCTTTGCATGGCGTTCGGCGATATGCTCGCAGGCCCGCCACGCGACTGCCATGATCGTCAGCGTCGGGTTGACGCCGAGCGCGGTCGGGAAGCACGACCCGTCCACGACATAGAGGCCCGGCACGTCATGGGCTTCGCACCATTCGTTGAGCACCGATTTCGAGGGATCGCGACCCATGCGGGCCGTGCCGTGCTGGTGGCAGGTATTGCCGGTCGAGCGCTCCAGATAGACCGGAATGGTCTTGCTGGCGCCGGCGGCATCCAGGATTTCCATGTTCTTGTCGACCTGCCACTTGCCCATGTGAATGTCGTTGGGGTGCGGCTTGTGCGTGATGCGCGCGACCGGCATGCCCCAGGCGTCGCGCACCTCCGGATCGAGATCGACCATGTTGCTCTCGACCGGCATGTCGTGCAGGATCAGGCCGATTTTCATCGCATGGCGATAGAAATCGCGATCGGCATCCTTGGCGGCACTTCCCCAGAGCGGCCGGCCCGGGAAGTTCCAGTTGATCGGATGGCAGACCTGCGAGGCCGAGATGATGCAGCCGCCGATATGGCCGCGCTTCTCGTCGGTTTCGTAAAAGTCCATCGAGCCGCCGCTGATGTAATGGCCTGCAAAACCGTCGAGCGGCGCATCCACCTCGCGGTCGAACAGGCCGACGGCGAAGAGATATTCGTGGAATGTCGCATTCTTGCCGAGCTGGCCGGAGCTGTTGGCCAGGCCGTCCGGGAAACGCGGCGACTTGGACATCAGGAGGATGCGGGTCGATTCGATCGCACCAAGCCCGAGAATGACGATCCGGGCTTCCTGCTCGATCTCGTTGCCGTCCTCGTCGATATAGACCACGCCCTTGGCGGTGCCGTTGGCATGGGTGGTGACGCGCACGACGTAGCAGTCCGGGCGAAGCTCGTAGTTTCCGGTTGCCAGCGCTTCGGGAATGAAGGTCGTGGCCGCGTTGGAGCGCATGCCGGACGGGTCGCCGTACTGGTTCCAGAAACCGGTATAGTTGTTGGCGACGCGGCCCTTGTGATTGTTGGTCACCATCGCGTGCGGGATCGGAAAGCCGTTGATCCCCAGCTTGTTGCAGCCTTCGTAGAACTTCTTTCCGTAGCGGGTCGGATCAAGCGGCTTGGATGGATACTTGGTGCTGCGCGGTGGGATGTTGCGGTCGGCGCCATCGAGGCCCGAGACGCCGAATTCCCACTCGACCTTCGACAGATAGGGTTCGAGATCCTGATAGGTGAATGGCCAGTCGACCAGGCTCGTGCCGGCGACGTCGCCATGCAACGACTTGAGCTTGAAATCGGATTCGGTGGGGCGCGGCACCCAGCCAGCCCAGTGCACGGTGCCACCGCCAACGAGTTGCGGCAACGGCGAGAACGGGAAGATCTCGCTCGGGCTGTCGGCATCCTTACGCACCGTGCGGGGCTTCAGCTTCGGATCCGGCCACAGGAAATCGCGGTTGACGAATTTCAGCTCGTCGCCGGAATAGTCCTTTTCGGGCTTCAGCCAGGGGCCACGATCGAGGCCGACGACCTTGAGGCCCGCTTCCGCGAGCACCTTGGCTGCGGTTCCTCCCGACGCGCCGGCGCCGACGATCACCACGTCGACGGGATCTGGTTTCTTTGCATAGTTCATGGTTTTCCTCCCCAATTCCGCGGGCGCATCGGCCCTTCGGGCGCTAGGCTCTTGGATAGACAGATGGCCGGCGCGGCATCACCCGCGCCGGCCCGCACGTTCAGGCGATCTTGCGCGCGGGCTGCGCGACGGCGAGATAATCGACGATTGCCGCGGCGAATGCCGGCAGGTCGGGCGGCGTGCGCGCGGTGATGACGTTGCCGTCGATCACGGCCGCCTGGTCGCTGATCCAGGTGCCACCGGCATTTTCGACATCGTCCTTGATCGGCGTATAGCCGGTGATCTTGCGGCCCTTGCAGACACCGGCCGAGGCCAGGATCCAGCCGCCGTGGCAGATGGCCGAGACCAGCTTGCCGGCCTTGTCCATGTCACGGACGAAATCGATCATCGGGCGGCAAAGACGCATATGATCAGGCGCAAAGCCGCCCGGGACAACGACCGCGTCGAAATCGGCGATCCTGGCGTCCTTGATCGAAAGCGTCGCCTCCATCTCGTAGCCGAGCTTGGACGCGAAGGTGGTCTTGTGGCCGGGTCCAACGACGGTCACGGTCGCGCCCGCCTCGGTCAGGCGGTAGAAGGGATACCAGGCTTCCATTTCCTGGTAGTCATCCTCTATCAATAGCGCCACGCGCTTGCTGTTCAGGTTCATGTCGGCCTCCATTGAGGGTTGGGTGGGAATGTCGCGGATGGCGGACCATCCGCGATCGTGTTCAAGCTCGAAAAGGAGCGCGCGCGCCTCCCTAGATCATTTCGAAATATTCGCGGCTGGTGCGCACGTCGCCGTAGTTCATCTGGATGTTGCGCAGCGCTTCCCAATGCTGGCCGTAGCCGAGCGGGACGTTTTCCAGCATGTTCGGAACGGCCGTCGTCGTATCGGCCAGCGCGATTATCTTGTAGTTCTTGTTGCAGCCGTCGAGTGAGGTGGCGTGCATGCAGTTGGCCGAGGTGACGCCGCAGATGACCAGCGTGTCGCGGCCGTCTTCGCGCATCCATTCGTCGAGTGGCGTGTTGTAGAACGACGAGAAGCGGTGCTTCTGGAAGACGATCTCGTCCGCGCGCGGCTTGATGCGGTCATCGAGTTCGGCATCGCGATTGCCCCAGCTGCCCGGCGACTGCGGTGTGCCGCACTGGAAGGGCGGCCATTTGGCGCCGGCGCTGCCGGTGTCACGATGATCGCCGCGCAGGCCCCAGAGCGAATAGACCACCGGGATGCCGGCCTTGCGGGAGGCTTCGATGACATCGATGCAGGGCTGCACGGTGTCCGTGCCAGCCGGAGCGCCGCCAACGGAGGGCACATGGCCCGCACCCGTCGGATCGACGATCAGCTTCTGGATGTCGAGCGCCAGAACCATTGTCTTTTTCGGGTCGAGGGAATTTTCGACCAGCATGTTCTTCTGGCCGAAGAAGTGACGCGGAACCACCTTTTCGAGGTTCTCATAGGTATAGTCGAGCGATGACATGGGTTTCCTCCTTTTGCTCGTTTGACGTACCCGCACCTGATGGGGCGGAATGCATGGCGCCCGTGGGCGGCCAGTTCGCGGCTCAGGCCGGGACCAGGTATTTCCTCATGACGTCCTCATCGACGGTGACGCCGAGGCCGGGGCCTTGCGGAACATCGAGAAAGCCGTCCTTCAGGGTGAAATTCTCGATCAGCAGATCGTCGCGCAGGGGATTGTGCTTGCGGTCAAACTCAACGATCGGCTCGTTCTGCAATGCCACCGGATTGGCGGTGTGCGGCATCGGCGGAATGGTGGCGAGCGCCTGCAGTGCTGCGGCCAGCGCGATCCCCGAACCCCAGACATGCGGCACGGTCATCACCCCGAAGGACGACGCCAGGGCCTGGATCTTCAGCCATTCGGAAAAGCCGCCGCAGACACAGAGATCGGGCTGGGCGATGTCGACGCATTGCTCCAGAAACAGGTCCCGGAATCCGTAGCGCGTGAATTCGGCCTCGCCGCCGGCCACCGGCACGGTGATCGCGTCGCGTACCCGCCGGTATCCCGCCTTGTCCTCCGGTACCACCGGCTCCTCGATCCAGTGGACGCCGAAATTTTCGAGTTCGCGGCCGATGCGGATCGCGGTCACGGCGTTGTAGGCGTGGTTGCAGTCGACCAGCAGCCGGATCCCTGGGCCGATCGCCCGGCGAACGGCGGCAACACGTTCGATGTCGAGATCGACAGACAGCAGGCCGATCTTCATCTTCAGGATGTCGAAACCGCTGCTGACATACGAGGCCGCCTCGGTTTCCAGGTCGGCGATGATCTGCGCCCGGTCCCAGGGCTTGTCGGGATAGTAGCAACCGGTGGCATAGGCATGCACGGAACTGCGAAAGGCACCCCCCATCAGCGCATGCACGGGCTGGCCGAGAGACTTTCCCCAGAGATCCCAGAGCGCGATATCGATAGCGCTGATCGCCTCTATGTAGGTCCCCTTCTGGCCGAAATCCCGCGAATAGCTGTAGAGCCGCTCCGATGTCACGACGGGCGCTGCGGATTCGAGGTCCATCAGGATCGGCGCCAGCACATCGTTGACGCAGGACGATACCGGCTCCGGCGGGCCGTACTGGCCTCCCTCGCCCCAGCCCACCAGGCCATTGTCGGCGGTGATCTTGACGAGCAGGCTGTTGCGTTCCGGGAACTTCGCCTGCGAGGAATAGAATGTCTTGCCGCCGAGGGGCACGCGCAAGACGAATGTCTCGACCGACACGATCCGCATGATGTCTTCTCCCTGTCTTATGCGCGGACCGTTTGGTCGGTCCTGTTCTGGTTCTTGTTGGCATCGCCGAGGAACTTGCAGATCCTGTCGAGCGAATTGCTGAGGTGACTGAACATCTCCATTGCCGCGCGCTCCCCATCGCGTTCGCACAGGGCTTCGCAAATCCGGATGTGTTCCGGCAAAGTCGTGTCATAGGCCTGCGGCAGGTTGCGGATGACGCTCAGGCGCGACCACCGCACCAGATCGTTCAACCCGCTCATGATCTTGCGCAGGCGCTGGTTGCCGCAATATTCGAGCGCCAGTTCATGGACGACCAGATCGATCTCCATGAGCATCGCATCGCGCGCCGCACCTTCCTTTTCGCCAGCCAGGCGGTAGTTCGCCAGCGCATCCAGAGCCACGCGCTCGGGGACGGTCTCGCACGCCCGCCTGATCGCCGTGCACTCGATGGCGATCCGGATTTCGTAGATCTCGCGCAATGCCGCCTCATCCAGTTCGGCGACATTGACGCCTCGGCGCGGCGAGACATGGACAAATCCCGCCGCCTCCAGTGCCTTGATCGCGTCGCGCACCGGTGTGGGGCTCAGCGACCACTTGTTGGCATAGTGCGTCACGTCGATGCGCTGGTTCGGCACCAGCCTGTTCGTGATGATCTCCTCTCGCAGGGCGCGTTCGACCTGCTCCGCAAGGGAGTAGCGATTGAAGATCGCGCCGCTTTCCACGGTTCATTCCCTGATTTCTGTGCAGCGTGGAGTGGCGTTAATCGTGCCCTCGTTGCTTTCTGAAGTGTAATGTATCAGATATTTTGTTTCAGACAAGAGCCTCCTTGAGGTTTGAGGACATTATTTCGATGGAACTCGACACGCAGCCGCAGCGGGTATATTTCGCTTCGATACAGCCTCAGGCAGCCGCCAGCCTCCGACCTGGCGCTCGGACATGAAACTGGGCGAAAATCCCAGAGGCCATTGACGACGGAAAGATATGAAATATATCAGAAGCAATGACGGGCGCTTGCGAGTGGAAAAGCGTCCTCCCAAGCCTTTCAGCCGCTACAGGGGCCGCAGACTTTGAAGACGTCCGTACTCAATCACACCTCTCTCGCCGACCAGGTCCGCGACGCCCTGAAAGACGAGATCATCTCCGGCCGACTGAAGCCGAACGACCGCATCGACCTGAATGAATACGCGCAGAAGTGGTCGATCAGCCCGACGCCTCTGCGCGACGCGCTGAAGCATATGGAAACGACGGGGCTCGTGACCATTCATCCGCGCCGCGGGGTGTTTGTCGCCGATATCGACGAAGCGGGCCTTGCCGAGACATTCGAATTGCGGGTGGCGTTCGAGGGGATGGCAATCCGCCTTGCGGCGCGCAACGTCCCTGACGAGATTGCACGCGCGGTCCTGGAGAAATACCGATCGGCCGGCGCTGCCGGCGGAGTCGAGCGGATCGCGCGCTTGCGCGAGGTGGACGATGCCATTCACGACATCGCGTTCGAATATTGCAACAACAAGCGTCTCCGGAAGATGATGGAGAGCGTGCGCGACCTGATCTTCTGGAGCAAGCAGACGATCATCCGCAATGTGCCCGAACCCTATGATGCCACGCTGCCTGAGCATCTGGCGATCTGCGAAGCGCTGGTCCGGCGCGACGGCGATGCGGCCGAGCGCGCCATGCGCGCGCATCTGGAAAACTCGCTCGCCCGGATCATGGAATGGCTGAAAGCGCATCCACCGGAGACTGCGCCGACTTCGGCGACCGTGTGAGGCCCTCGCAAGTCCTGAAGGCGGATCGGGCCCGATGCGACCGCATTGCGAAACTGTGTTCGACATGGCATGCCCCATTTTCCACCCGGCACTATGCGGTTGCGGCCATCGACGCTTTCAGGCGCAGAATGTCAGTTGTCGGCGACCCGCCTGCCTGTCGATTGATCGAAAACATGTGCGACCGAAGGCTCGATGATGAGCGGCAGGGGATCGCCCGGCCGGTAGTTGCCTCTGCCGCGATGCGAAACGGTGATCGTGCCGGCGGCGTGTTCCGCAACGATGACGGTTTCCGAACCCGTCGGCTCGACGACCTCTATCAGCGGCGAAAAATGAAACTCCTGGTCATTTCTGGCAATTTCGATGTGCTCCGGCCGGATGCCGTACACGACCTGTTGCACCGCCTGCGCACCGGCAGCTCCGGGCGGCAGCGGCAGCGTGAAGCCGCCCTCGGAGCGGAAAACCGCAGTGCCCGACTGCCGTTCGATCGATCCCTTGAGAAAATTCATCGACGGTGAGCCGATGAAACCGGCGACGAACAGGTTGGCCGGGTTGTCATAGAGTTCCAGCGGCGTGCCGACCTGCTCGATCCTGCCGCCGTTCATCACCACGATGCGATCGGCCATCGTCATCGCCTCGACCTGATCGTGGGTGACATAGATGCTGGTCGTCTTCAGTCGCCGGTGCAGCGCCTTGATCTCGGCGCGCATCTGCACGCGAAGCTTCGCATCGAGATTGGAAAGCGGCTCGTCGAACAGAAACACCTTGGGGTCGCGGACGATGGCGCGGCCCATCGCCACGCGCTGGCGCTGGCCACCGGACAATTGCTTCGGGTAGCGATCCAGCAGCTGCCCGAGATCGAGCATGTTGGCGGCCGTCCGGATCCGGGCATCGGCTTCCTGCTTCGGCGCCTTGGCAAGCCTCAAAGAAAAACCCATGTTCTCGGCAACGGTCATATGCGGATAGAGCGCGTAGGTCTGGAACACCATGGCGATGTCGCGATCCTTCGGCGAGACGCCGATCACGCTTTTTCCATCGATGCGGATGTCGCTATCGCTGGCCTGTTCCAGCCCTGCGAGCATGCGCAGCAGCGTCGACTTCCCGCAGCCCGACGGCCCAACGAGAATGACGAACTCGCCGTCGGCCACATCGAGCGAAACACCCTTGAGCACTTCATGGACGCCGAACGCCTTGCGCGCGCTCTCGAAACTGACGGTTGCCATCTCTGTTCTCCTCACTGCAACATGCTGCCGGACTGATCCCGGCTGGGCGGGTCCGACGTCGATCACATGACGAAGACGGCTTTTTCGGTCTTGCGCTCGTCGAACAGGCGGAAGGCGGTCTCGGCCTCGTCGAGCGAGAACGTATGCGTCGCAAGCTTTTCGAGATCGATCTTGCCTATTTCGACGATGCGCAGGATGTCCTCATATTCCGCCACGCCGAAATACCAGGACCCCATCAGCGTCACCTGCTTGCGGATCAGCTGGTCGCTCGGCCTGATCGTCGTCTCGCGGCTCTCGCCGACGAAAGCCACCTTGGCAAAGGGGGCGGCGACATCGAGCGTCATGTTCTGCGCGACGCCATTGCCGGAGCAGTCGAGGCCGGCCGTGATGCCCTTGCCGCCGGAGAAATCCATGATTTCTTCACGCGCGGTCGGCGACGTCGGGTCAATGGCCAGGTCGGCGCCGAGACCGAGCGCGAATTCCCGCCGTTCGGCAATCGGATCAAGCGCGACGACCTTGCCGCCCAGCGCCTTGGCCGCCAGCACCCCGGCCGAGCCCATCGGCCCGAGACCCCAGATGCCGACCGTGCTCAGGCCATTGACGCCGAGCTTGCGGGCGGCGCTGCAGAGCGTGCCGAACGCATCCGTTGAGATCGCGCCGGCGACATAGGACATGTCGTCGGGCAACCGCAGCAGGTTGCGCTCGGGCACCGCGATATATTCGGCATTGCCGCCATCGGCCGTGAAGCCGAGGCAGGTCCATTCGTGGCAGAGATGGAAATGACCGGCGCGGCAATAGGAGCAGACGCCGCAGCCGACCGCGAGATGGATCGCGACCCGGTCGTCCTTCTTGAACTGACGGACGGCGGAGCCGACCTCGACTATGATGCCGGCGGGCTCGTGTCCCGTGATGCAGCGGCCCGCCGCCTCGCCGCCAACAACGGCATTGCCATAATACAGGCTGAGATCGCTGCGGCAGATGCAGGACGCCTTGACCTGAACCAGCACCTCATCCTCACGCGGCTTCGGCACTTCGACGGCGCGGATTTCGACGCGCTTGTTGCCGGGAAGAAAGACAGCTTTCATGGAGTCACTCCGGGTTCTCGTTGATTACTTGACGGCGCCGGCCGTGAGGCCGCGGGTGAAGGAGCGCTGCAGGATGAGGAAGAGCACGACGATCGGCGCGAAGGCGATGATGCCGGCCGCAGTGGAGCTCGGCGAAACGCAAGTTTCGATCAGATTCGAACGCAAATCGACAGCTGTGTCTCTCCCATCCACGGCATCGCCATCTGGGGGCAGAAATGCGCGCCTTTCTAAACTTTCTGAAGGGCAGTCCGATAGATCCAAGACGTTTGTTTTCTGCTTGGCATAGGGGTGCTGTGTTGTTCTTTTCGACGCAGCCTTCAATCGCCACCTCTTCGCGCGCACATCGCCACCCCCACGGATCTACGCTCTTCCAAAGCGGTGGACAGCAAGGATCGGATGCTGGTGCGGACTAAATCCCTATGCAGAGATACTTGATTTCAAGATAGTCCTCGATACCGTACTTGGAGCCTTCGCGGCCGTTCCCGCTCTCCTTCATTCCGCCGAAGGGCGCCACTTCGGTCGAAATCAACCCCTCATTGATTCCGACCATGCCGTACTCGAGTGCTTCAGCGACCCGCCAGACCCGAGAGATGTCACGCCCGTAGAAGTAGGCCGCCAAGCCGAATCTTGAATCGTTCGCCAGCCGGATCGCCTCTTCCTCGGTCTCGAATTTGAAAACAGGAGCGACGGGTCCGAATATCTCCTCGCTGAAGATGTTGGCTTGCGGCGAGACATCCACGATCACCGTCGGTTCATAGAAAGTGCCGCCAAGCGCGTGCCTGCGGCCACCCGTGAGCGTCCTTGCTCCACGAACGACTGCATCGGAGACCAGCGCGTCCACCTTGTTGACGGCCTTTTGATCGATCAGCGGCCCGATCTGAACGCCGGCCGAGAATCCGTCGCCGACTGAAAACTGTGATACGGCCTGCGCCAGTCTTTCGACGAAGGCATCATAGATCCCGGACTGAACAAGGAGCCGGTTGGCGCAAACGCATGTCTGGCCAGCATTGCGATACTTCGATAGCAACGCCCCCTTCACGGCCGCTTCGATATCGGCGTCGTCGAATACGATGAATGGCGCGTTTCCTCCCAGTTCCATGGACGTTCGCTTCACCGTCGACGCACATTGAGCGATCAAGCCCTTGCCAACGGCGGTCGAGCCGGTGAAGCTGAGCTTCCTGACGATAGGGTTTGTGGTAAGTTCCAGCCCGATTTCCTTCGGCGATCCGGTCACGCACGACAACACACCTCCTGGAACACCTGCACGCTCGGCCAGAACACACAGGGCAAGAGCGGACAATGGTGTCTCACTTGCCGGCTTGATCACCATCGTGCAGCCTGCGGCGAGCGCCGGTCCTGCCTTGCGCGTAATCATGGCGGCGGGGAAGTTCCACGGCGTGATCGCGGCGCACACCCCGATCGCCTGTTTCAACACGACAATCCTTTTGTCCGGCGTTGGCGCGGGGACCGTGTCGCCATACACCCGCTTGGCCTCCTCGCCAAACCATTCGACGTACGAAGCGGCATAGGCGATCTCACCTCTCGCCTCGGCAAGCGGCTTACCCTGTTCAGCGGTCATGATGATGGCAAGATCTTCTTGATGGGCCATCAGCAGCTCAAACCAACGACGAAGGATTGCCGCACGCTCCTTGCCAGACAACGCCTTCCAGGCCGGCAACGCTTTTTCGGCAGCCTCAAGCGCACGCACGGTCTCGGCTTTCCCGACATTCGGAACCGAACCGATCACCGAACCATCCGCGGGGTTGTACACTTCGATAACGCTGTGATCTTCAGCGCTCCGCCATTCACCGCCGATATAGCATTCCGAACGCAGAAGCGTCTCATCCTTCAATGCTGGCACCGCCATTCGATTTTCCTCGTTGTCGCGATTCGATTTCTTGTTTTCTGGCGCTGAACGCGGGGTTCCCCCCTCGTTCCGTCGTGAGCCGTGTCGAATGATTTCACCAGGCCGCCTGATAGATCGACAGCGCGTCGATCTCGGTCACGTCGCGCGGATTGTTCACGAGCAACCGGGTCTGCTTCATCGCGTCTCGCGCCAGCCCCCCAAGGTCTTCTTCCCGGATTCCAACGTCGCGCAGCTTCGTTGGCAGTCCCACATCGACCGCAAGCTCAGCGAGACGGTCGATGAAAGCTGCGCAACGCTCACTGTCGTCTTTGATTGCAGCAAGATCCGGAAAAGGATCGGCGGCGATTTGGGCATAGCTGCCTGCGGCTACAGTCGCATTGAATCGAAGGACATGGGGCAGAACCAGTGCGTTCGATAGACCATGCGGAATATGGAAGGTTCCCCCAATGGGATAGGCGAGAGCGTGAACAGCGGCGACGGGTGAGTTGGCGAAGGCCTGTCCCGCGAGCATCGAGCCGAGCAACATCGCTCCTCTTGCCGACCGATCGCTACCTTCGTCAACCGCGTGTCGAAGGTTTGCTCCCAGAAGCCGCAGCGCATAGCGGGCCAGCATTTTCGAGATCGGATTGTTGTTGGCGTTCTTCGACGCGAAGGCCTCGATCGCGTGAACCATCGCGTCGATCCCGGTCGCCGCTGTGATGAAGGGAGGCAAGCCCAAGGTCAGATCAGCATCGAGGATTGCCATGTCGGGTAGCAGGATTGGGGACGATACGCCGCGTTTCTCGTCTCCACTCACCGTAATGATCGTGACAGGTGTGACTTCCGATCCGGTCCCTGCGGTGGTCGGCACGAGCACCAGGGGAAGCCGTGGACCCCTCGCATTTCCGACGCCCCAGGCATCGTTCAGGTCCTCGTTCGAACCGCATAGAAGTGCAACCAATTTTGCCACGTCGAGAGAAGAGCCGCCGCCCATGCCGATCACGCCTGTCGCTCCTCTTTGACGAGCGAATTCCACCGCGGACATGACAATGGACAGTGACGGATCGGGCTCCACTGCGTCGAAGACCGCAACCTCGACACCTGTGGCCTTCAACGACTCCAATGCAGGCTCGCAAAGACCGAGTTTGCGAATGCCCCGATCTGTTACCAAAAGAACAATCCGGCCCAGCCGAGCGCCGGCGAGAGTGCCAAGCATCGCCGACGCGCCGGGTTTGAAAACGATCTGATGAGTCGTATTGAAGACAAAAGGATCCATTCCGATCTCCTCCATGGTCTCGGCGCTTCGACGTCGGTGAAGCGTGTGTTTCTATGGCTTCGACCGCTCAGTGGCCGAAGCTGAGAACCGTCAGAACCACGAGGGTGAATCCGACAGCGATGGCCACAAACAGTGCCCTCAGGCGTTCGCGTTCGGAGAGGCTCTGATCCGGGCGAAGACGAGCGGGCGGCTGATATGGGGGGATTGCTTCGCTGTGCGGGCTTGCCATCTCCATCTTGTAAGAGAGGAACCAAACGAGCCCAAGCCCGGCAACCCACGAGGCGAGGCCCCACCCCCACAACGAAGGCATGCCGAGTGCCCAGTCTCCATCCGCCTTGTTGAATGCATAGTTTCCGAAAATCAGGCCGGGACCGGCGGCAAAGAAGAGCCACGCGAGCGAAATCGACCAGGCTGTGGAGCGAAGCGATCGGACACGCCCCGCCGGCCGAAGGATGCCGTAAAGGAAGCGGCGAGCCTCCTGCGCCTCGTCGCCAAATGCGCGGCGTTGTGTAAAGGCGGAGACCAGCATTGTGACCAGCAGGTTGGCAACCATTCCCCAAGCTGCGGAGGTCATCGTCCAAGGAGCGCGGCCCCAGGGGAGTTCAAGGCCAAACGCGGAGAGCACGGCGATGCCGAACGGTTCGGTAAGCAGCACCCCGGCGATCCCGAAACCTACGCCGGTCACGACACCTGGCCGGGTGAACCAGCGAAGCCATGTCATCCCCAGAAGGGGGGTCCAGAGTTGAAATGAAAGTGGAAGGGCGAGGGAAGCCAGCATCGATAGCGTTATAGGTGTCAGCACCTGCATCAAGCCCGAAGCAAGAACGAGAAACACGATGGCAACGCGCGTCACGGTCACCGTATCACGCCGTGACAGGCCGCTGTGAAACCAGGGTTTGTAGACGTTGCGGATCAACGTCTCGCCTGCGGACAGAAGCGCGAGGCCGGCCATCAGTTGAACACCCGCCAGCAGCCCGATGAAGAGCCATGCCGAGAACCATGGGGAGACCGAAGCCAGAAGGCCGGAAATATTCTTCGACGGATCAATGAGCGCCGCGGCGCCAAAACACGCCACGCAAAGCGCGATCATGAATCCAAAAGCCCCAGCCATCACCCAGGTCTGTCCCGCCGCGATCGCCTTCGGGCTTTTCGTCGAAAGAACCACCTTGATCGCCATCGGGCTGGACTGCAGTCCCATGAGCGCGAACACCATGGCCAAACTGGCAAGCGCTGTTCCCTCATGACCGGCTGAGGCCTCGCGCCCAACACCGGCCGTGAACTGGATCACCCCTGAAACGATGAATTTTCCGCCGGTCGCAGGGTCAGCCGCGAGCTTCAGAAGCCCGGCGTTCAATGCGCTGAACCCGCCGAGCTGCAGAATGGAAAACCCCGCGAAGCCAACGATAGCGGCGCCGGCCAGCACGGTCTGAACAGCGCCGAGATATCCGACGGACCTCATTCCACCGATTACCACGTAACCGATGAGGATGAAGCCGAGGACGGCCGTTGCGGCCGGTACAGAGACAGCGTTGTCGGTCAGCAGTCCGACGAGCCGGGAAAGCGCGGCCATCTGGATGCCGGCGAATGCGACGGCGAACAGGGTTGCAATGACAGCCGAAAATGCCACAAGAAATTCCGAATTCCAGTATGTCCGGAGCAGTTCGCTCAGTGACGAGAGCTGGAAACGCTGACCGAGAAGCCATAGCCGCTTGAAGAAGAACACACCCGGAAGCGCCAGAGCGATGCCAGCCTGGAGGATCGCGGCGAGGCCGAATCCATTTCGACCGATTTCCTCGCCGCCAACCAGAACAGCCCAACCGGAGATGCTTGCACCCGACAGAACGAGTGCCGAAATCCATGGCGGCAATGAATGACTTGCGGAAAAATATGTCTGGTAGTCTCCGTTGGCCCGGGCCGCGATGCGCGCCCAGTAGAGGGAAGCGGCGGCATAGAAGAGAATGTAGAGAGGCAACCACATCATTTGCCAGGCTCCCTTTCAGTCATTGGCTTGATATGGAAACGGGAGAACGCGCCGCGTAGGCCGTGCCGCGTCAAGAGGTAGGCAAGGAAGCCCGCCGCCAGGACTCCAAACAGTGTCAAACCCGAATAGTAGTTGGTCATGGTGAGAGAGCCGCCGGCCGCAGCGGCGACGAAGATAAGTCCGAGAAGTCCGTATGCGCCGATACCCAGCGCGGCTTCTCCAGGTGAGAAGCTTGTGTCGAATATGCCGTTCACGATGATGTGGGCGACAAATGCCAAAACGATGACAAGGACACCTGCTGAGGAAAGGAGCCAGGAATCGGTTTTCATACCTTCGAGGAAGATGCCCAGACCCAGAAATCCGAGCACCGCCCAGATTGCAAAGATGAGGATGGAACGTTCAACGACGGGAACTGGCGATGTCATTTGTGTTTCCTGCGCTCCGACGGGATGTTTGGGACCGGGCGGAAACCCGGTCCCTTTTGCTTAATTGGCCCGGCCCTTGCCGCCGGTCCGCGGTTCCGGAGCGGAAGGTTCCGAGTAGACGACCTTCGAAAGGTCGTTCAGCGTATGGGCCCGATGTACCGTGTCTCCGCTCAACCCGATCTCACCCAGCAAGGTGTCGACAAAAGGCGCTTGTGTCCGATAACGGAGGGCCGAACTGACCACCTGCTCGGCGAGATTGCCGTCGCGCGGAGGAAGGCCGTCCGCACCGACCGTCACGCCGGTCCCGCCAGCAGTCCCCGACAATCCAGGCAGACCCTCGACATGCATGATCTTGATGCCTTCGATCTTCTCCATCGGCTTGACGCTTTCGCGGATAATTGCCGGGAGGTTTTCGACAAGCGCTTTGTGGAGGGCCGAACGACGAGATGCATCGGATCTGAGGTTCTCCGCAGCATTCAGCTTTTCCTTGCCCGCCGCCTCGACACGCAGACGCTCCTCGAGAGCCGCGACCGCAATGCGATCGGCATCCGCGCGGTCCTGGGCTGCAGCCTTTTCGGCCTCCGCGAGGATACGAACCTTGGCCGCTTCCGCTTCGGCCGCTCGCTGCGCATCGATCAACTCGATCGCCTTCTGACGATTGGCGATCTCGGTGTCGCGGATTGTCTGCACACGCTCCTGCGCCTCGACCATGGCGGCTCGGGCGGTTTCGGCCAGGGCCTGGGCCTCCGAGCGCTCCTTGGACTTTACGGAAACGGCGATCTCGCGGGCCTGCTCTTCGATCTGCGTCACTTCGCGGCGCTTGATCTCGAGCATTTCGACCTGCCGCTCCATGTCGATGCGCGCCCGCTCCACGGCTTCACGCTCACGAAGCCTGACAGCTTCCGTTTCCCGTTCACGCGTCGCGTTCTCGGCCGCGATCACGGATTTCTTGGTCGCCCGTTCGATCGAAACCTCGGCTTCATGCGCGAGACGCGCGTACTCGCTGTCACGCTGGATAGCGAGACTCTTCTTCTCGGCCTCGAGGTTCTTGGCGCGGATTGCGACATCGGTGTCCTTCTCGATGTCGTTGCGCTTCTTCTTCCGGGATTCGATCTGCTCGGTGAGCCAGGTCAGACCTTCGGCATCGAACGTATTGGAGGCGTTGAAGAGCTTGATGTCGGTCTGGTCGAGCGACGTCAACGAAACGGATTCGAGTTCGAGACCGTCGAGCGTGAGGCTCTCAGTGACCTCTTGCTTGACTTCCTTGACGAAGGCCTGCCGATTTTCGTGGATCTGCTCGAGCGTCATCTTCGCGGCGGCACCCCCCATGGCATCGACAAACCGGCCCTGGATCAGGTCCTTGAGCTGTTCGGCGTTCATGGTTCTGTTGCCCAGGCTTCGAGCAGCCGTTGCCACTGCTGCATCTTCGGGCGACACACGAACATAGAATTCGACGGTCAGTTCGACGCGCATGCGGTCCTTGGTGATCAGGGACTTTTCTCTGGCCCGCGTTACTTCGAGCCGGAGCGTATTCATGTTGACTTCCGTCAGATCATGGAGGATCGGCAGCACGAGCGCTCCGCCTCCCATGACGACCTTCTCACCACCGAAACCGGTACGCACGAAGCTGACATCCTTCGTGGAGCGGCGATACAGCCAGTGCAGAAGGTAAGCGGCCACGGCGATAACGATCGCGGCCAGGATAATGATGGCAATTACGTCTGCACCCTTCATGGACGTCTTCCTTCAGAATGAGCAGGGGTTGCGGGCAAGCGATGAACTTCAGACATTCTTGGTCTCCTCCGAGACGAGGACACCGGTCGCAAGAATCGCGACCCCGAAGGCCATGCGGTTGAGAATGTCGGTAACGTTGTAGGCCACCGAGAGGCTGCCATCGTCGGCCATGCCGGCGAAGGCGGTCAGGAAGTTGCCGAGCGGATAGATCGCCCAGCCGATGGTGACGATGAGCCGAAGCCAGAAATAGCCGCGGCGGAGGTGGTCGCCGGTGGATGCGCGCACGACATCGTCCATGCGCCCGAAGTAGAGCTCTCCGAGTATGTAGAGCCAGAAGACCAGACCGATAAGGAAGGCCAGCGTCGGGTGCATGAATTGTGCCTCGCCAAGATATCTGACGAAGACCATGAGCACTGCGACCACGATCAATCGCCAGAAGAGGCCAGCACCAAGTTTGCCTGCAGTTATGGCCATGAAATACAGCGCCATTACCTGGATCGGCATCGAAACCGCCCAGCCGACATAGTGGTAGACGATTGGAACGCCGCCACCCGCGAGCCAGGCACTCCTCGCCTCGAATGCCGCCGGTATACCGATGAGTGCGGCGATCGCGCAGAGTGCAACAGGAAGTCGCCAGTTGCGTCCAACCCAGGCTGTTCCCAGGAGCAATAGCACCGTGGTAGCGGCCAGACCAAACAGGGCAACCGAATAGCTCGCCGCTGTGAGATCCGTTGTCTGATAGACGGCCATCTTAATGTCTCCCTTCGCGGAAATACGTTCGCTTCATGCAAACCTCCTCAAATCTGCGTTCTGATGTGCGGGGAACGGGCGTAGAGCGCTACCATCGGCAGAATGAGCAGGCCGAAGATGAACTGTTGCCACTTGAAATCGAGGCCGATGCCTACGAGGAAGCTGGAGAGCACCTGAAGGACGAGCACCCCGATGACGGTAAAGCCGTAGCCACCTGCGCCGCCGAGAAGGGACGTTCCCCCCACGACCACTGCGGCCAAGGTCAAGAAGAGGTATTGGTCACCGACCCCGATAAAGCCGCCGCCGGACCAACCCAATAGGAGCCCGCCGGTGAGAGCTGCGAAAAAGCCGGAAAGTGCGTAGACAATGACCCAGTAACGCAGTTCGGAAATCATGATGCGGCTGGCCGACGTGCGGTTGACGCCGAGGGCGTACAGATAGCGTCCATACACGGTCGTCCTCAGTCCGACGATCAGAAGGATCGCGATCACCGCCCAGATGGCGATCACCGGCGGAAAGGGCAGACCGAAGGTCGATCCGTTCATGGCGGAGAAATTCGACAGCCAGGCAGGTACCGTGCCGAAGACGTTTCCGGAGTAGACAGAACCGATTGACGTTATGATCTGCACGCCGCCAGAGATCGCGAAGCCCGTCCCAAGCGTAACGATCAGGGCTTGTCCTTGCAGGCGATAGCTCAGCAGACCGTTGATAACACCGAGCAATGTGCCGATCGAAAGAACGATAATCACGGCCAGCCACGTCGGGACCCCAAGGCCAATGAGATAGAGCAACCCGACATTCGCGCCCCCGATGATGAAGGGAATCGACAGGTCCAGTCCCCCCAGCAGTGCGACCAAGGTCTGCCCGATCGAAGCGATGCCAAGGAACGACGCAAACAGGAGCATCGACTTGATGTTGTTGCCCGAAGAGAACCCTTCGATGTTCATGGATCCGACCGAGAACAGACCCGAAAGGACCATGATGCCGATGAACGCCGATCTGTTTTGCTGGAACTGCCGGCCAAGCGTCCTGGTAAGGACGAGGATGACAAGAAGAATGATGAGCGAGATCACGTTCCAGATGTTGAAGAACGCTTCGACAGTCAGAGAAAGCAGCAGAAACGCTAGCAGGATCAGGCCCAGCCCCAACAACTGCCAACGATACTGAAGCCACGCCTGTCGTAGCGGACTTGGGCCGTCCGTCTGCCTTGGCTCGGCGTCAAGAAACTGGCCTATAAGGTAGCGCCACGCCCAGTAGAACAGCACGAGCGTCGCGATCGCCGACAAAATGATGATCTGGACCGAAATCGCCTGAGCAAAACCGAAACCGACACCGATCACGGTAAGCACAATGCCGATGACCAGACCGAGAATTCGGGCTGGAAGGCTGAGTTGAGGCAGCTTGTCGATCATTTTGTCACCTCAGTCTGCGTGGTGGATACACCCTCAGCGATCGCGTAAGCCCCTGCGAGTGCGAGGGCGGCGACGACAACCGCGACAGCGGGACCGATCGTGCGCCGGTTCGATTGGCCGATAGCCAAGCGGACGAACACGGCGACGATGATCAGGATGATCGATGAGAACACGAAGGGAGCGGACGCCAAGCGCAAGGCTTCCGTCTCTTTTGAAAGCGATGCTGTTTCGAGCGGCGCGATCAGCGAAGCCTGCAGGTCGAAGGGACCCGGCACATAAGCGCCTACCGCGCCGAGCGAGCCGTAGTCGAACGTCGCGTGAAGAATGATGCCGAGAACAACGACGGACAGCGCGACGAAGTAGAGCAGCGGCGAGAAGTTGCGGATGTAGCGCTGGATGACGGGAATAAGTAGCGTCAACAGCAAGGAGACGACCAGAATGACGCCGTACGCCAAGTTTGTAACAAAACTCTGGACCGATCCGAAATTGAACGACGAAAGCACGTATGTGATCAGATAGAGGTTCAAAGCTCCCAAAGCCGAACCGAACACCCCACCCCGGCCGCCGCCAAGAGACGCTCCGCCGAGAACGAGAGCCGTCACCGCGATGAGGGTATAGGTGGTGCCTTGGGACGGATCGCCAGACGAAATGAGAGCCGTGAAGCAAATCGATGCGAGGCCGGCAAAGCAGCCGGAAATCAAATGTGCGCCAATCCGGACGATTGTAATGGGTACGCCGGAGGTGTAGGCGGCACGTTCGTCCGAACCCATCAATCGCAGGTGCGTGTAAAAGGCGGTCGCGGTGAAAAGAAGCCAAGCTGCCGTCGCCAGCAGGAGAATGACAAGGATCGGCGAAAAGATGTCAATGCCGAAGCCCCATTCTTCCATGAACGCAGGGGCCATGCCGCCCGGTCTTGGGAGAATGACGAGATTGATGCCCGAGAGCGCCAGATATCCCGAAAGAGAGACAATGATCGGCTGAACTCGGACATAGATGACGATCAGCGAAAACAGCAACTGGTAGGCCGCGCCTACGCCCATGCAATAGAGGAATACCGGGATCGGGTTTTCGAGAAGACCGCCCGCATGAAGCTGGATCATCGTGACGTTGATGAAGCCAATCAGCGGACCGACGGACAGGTCAATCGTCCCGCGGCCGGCGATGGTCGACGCCATCAGGGCGTAGGTCGCAAGGATCAGAGGCGTGACGACAATGATTGCCGCGCCGATGCCCGACGCGCTCATGAGGCTCGGTGTTCGTAGAACGGCAACCGAAAGAAGCGCAAAGAACAGGGTAATGGGCATCAACAGAAACGGATTGGAACGCCCGCCCTGCGCTTCGGCCATGACGGACTTGGCTGTCGTGGATATTGTGGTGGGGACGGAAGCGCTCATGTCCGGATCCCCTGACGTTTGGCGCCGCGATCGTCGAATTCAACGACCCGAATTGACTTGGGGGTGAGTTTGTTTTCGGATGGCGGAAGAGGAACCAGGCGTTCCGTAGGTGCCGGCCCAAACATCGGGATTGTATCCCCAACCCTCAGCATGGCCTTTATTTCAGGTGGGACCTGCACCGTAACGCGCACGCCGTCCCCGATCGAAGCAACAGCCTTGTCTCCGGAAATCCGGTGCGGTGAAAGACCGAATGGTGCGGTGAGCCCGGCGCCGGCCGTCTGGCCGAACATGGCCTCAAGCACCCTTTTCGGATCCAGGCTTCTGCCGTCAAAGGCATCGAAAGGAGTGCCGTTACGGAAGACAATGACGCGCGTCGCAAAACCAAGGAATTCCTCGATTTCCGACGAAAGATAGACAACCGCCCTGCCTTCGTCGGCAAATGTCCGGAGGTGCTTGTAAAGCTCGCTTTTGGCCCCGACATCGATACCGCGCGCGGGATCGTTAAGAATAATCACGTCGGGTCGCATCGCGAAACCGCGGCCGATCAGAACCTTCTGCTGATTGCCGCCAGAGAGCGAGGTGATCCGGTCTTCCTTGACCCCGAACTTGATAAGCAGGTTCTCCGCCTCGCGCTTGAAGATCGTGCCAAGCGTTCCACGATCGACAAATCCAAGGATTCCGCCCCGCTTCTTCTCGCGGTATAGCGGCATCACCATGTTTTCGAAGATCGACAGAGATGCAAAGATCCCTTCGCGCTTTCTGTCCCCGGACACGTACGCAATCTTCCCTTTTACGGCCTCGGGCAGATTGCGCACCGGCGACCACGCCCCGTTGCGGGAGGCCACCTGGACCAGTCCGCTAGACGCGGGGATCACGCCGGCAAGGACCCGAACAAAGGCATCCTGCCCCTGTCCATCAAGGCCCGCGACACCTACGATCTCGCCGCGTCTCAAATCGAAATCGAACGTTCTACCGTTCCGCCAAACGGCGACATTGCGGGCCTTCAGAGCGCGTTCGCTCGTCTTCGGGATCGGAGCGACCGTTGCGCTGTGTCCACTGCGGTCCTCACCGGTCATCAGCGCGAGAAGGTTCTTCTCGGTGATGTCCGCCTTTTCAAGGACGCCGACATCGCGTCCGTCGCGAAAGACGGTGGCGCGGTCGGAGATGCGCACGAGTTCCGCGATCCGATGCGTAACGATCAGGATTGTCGTTCCTCGGTCCCGCAGGCCGCGCATCCTGGAGAACAATCGCTCCGTGGAATCAAAGTCGAGTGCCGCCGAGCTCTCATCGAGAATGAGGATTTTCGGTTCCGACAGCAGAGCCCGCGCGATCGTAATCCATTGCTTCAGGCCAAGCGGCAGAGTTCCAACAAGAGCGTGAGGATCGACCGGCTCGCCGGCGAGCTCCTCCATCAGTTCAGCGGCGCGGCTGACTTTTCGTTCCTGGGATAGTGTCTTTGTGAAGAGGCGATCCGCACCCATGAAGATGTTGTCGACAACGGAGCTTTCGTCGGCGACCAGAACCTCCTGGTATACTGTAGAGATGCCCAACGCCCTGCTTTCAGCAGGTGTCGAGGGTGTCTCGCCCAGAATTGACACAGACCCGCTGTCGATGGGAAGCACACCGGAAACCACCTTGGCCATCGTGCTCTTGCCACATCCGTTACCGCCGACGATGGCATGGATCTCGCCGGCACGGGCGGAAAAGGATGCGCCATCGAGGGCCCGCGTCGGCCCGAAATATTTCTTCACGCCACGAACAACGATCGTGTCTCGCGGTGCGATCTGGGTGGTTTCTGTGGCGGAAGACATCATGATTCATCCCGTCCGCGTGAAGCGACGACCAAAATGGATTCGATTGTGAAAATTGAGGTGGGGTCGCATTCGCGCGCCCCTGTCCCTCTCACGGCTTGTAAGCGCGCGGGTCCGCCGGGCGAAGGAAAAAGTCATCGAGATATGACGGGTCGTAGCCCCAACCCTTGGCGCCGACCTTCAGCCACTCCGCGCTATCGACCGAGCAATCTTCGTTCATGAACTTCTTGAGGTCCTCGAACGTGATCTTGACAGGATCGACCAGGATGGACTGGACCTTCGGCCCCTGTCCCTGCAGCGTGCGCATCATGACATGCCACATCAGCCCCATATCGTCGGCCGGCGGCCACAGTTGGAATGACGTGTTGATGTAGTCGGGGTTCTTGCGCCAGTAGCACAGGGCCCCCAGCTCTCCGCCGATGGCGACCGGGATTTCACCGCGTCCAGCTTGCTGGACGGCGCGTAAGACGCCCATTTCCGCGGCGGATTGGACCACAATGCCGTCGAGCTTCCCCGGGTTTGTTGCAAGCCACTTCTGAACCTCTCCCTGTGCGATCTGGTCAGTCCACATGCCGGCGACCGAGCCAACCACCTTGATATCGGGCGAAGTCGCGAGGCCTGCGAGCACGCCGCGGTTCTGGCTGTCTGAACCTGATGTTCCGGGAATGCCTTCCACGACAAGAACATTACCCTTTCCGCCGAGTTGTTCGACCATCGCCTTGCCGATTTCGTAGCCGCCCACCTGGTAGTTGACCGACGAATTGATCGCGTATTCGGACGTGAGGTAGCCGGTCATTGAAAAGACCGGAACGCCCTTGGCAGCCGCATATTTGACGGATGCGTTCAAGGCGGTGGGGTTCGAGCAGCAGAGAATGATCGCGTCGACTCCTTGGTCTACGAGCTGACGGATCTGTTGAATCTGAGTCGAGTCGTTAAGGTTCGATTGCGTAACGACAAGCTCCGAAAGCAGGCCAAGTTTCTGCCATTCCGGAACGATCTCGTTCTGCAACTCGTTCATTGCTGCTGCGCGCCAGGTGTTGCCTGCATAGGAGGAAGCATAGCCGATCTTCCAGGGCGGGCCCTTCTTCGCCTTGAAGTCACGCCACTTGCTCACGCCAATCGGCTGAGCCGGATCGAGCATATCCTTGTTGTAGAGGCGCTGGACGACTTCGGGCTTGAGCTCGTCGAGTCCCTCCGCCAGCGCGGTCGTTGTGAGCGCTCCCAGCACTGCTGCTGCATACGCGAAAGTCTTTAGCATATTTTACTCCTCCAGTTGATATGCGTTCGTTGCGGTTGATGCGTCAGTCGTAGAAATCGTGCGGTGCTTTTCGAACGCCCGCCCAGGCCTGTGGATCATGACCTGTAATGACGGTAGCGCCCGTCGCCGCGGCGATGCGGTGCAGCTTGGCCACGGAGTCCGCCGCTTGCGCAGAAGAAACGACGAGGCCGGGCAGGGCGCGGTTCTCCCAGTGGTCCTGCGTGTAGGCGGCATCGATGGTGAGCAGAATCGGACCACTCTTCGGCAAGGTGATCAGAAATGACTGGTGACCAGGGGAATGGCCGGGCGTGAAGATCATCCGGACCGTACCGTCCCCGAACAGATCGTAGTTGTCGGTGACCTCCCCGCCGAGGAATTTCCAATTCAGTCCAGGGCGATCAAAGTCGGCACGGATATACGCTCCCGCGGAAAACCAGTGTGGTTTCAGCGCGTAGTCGTATTCGCTCCTTTGGACAAAATACTGGGCACGGGGAAAGCGGCCGATAGCTCCGGTGTGATCCAGATGCAGGTGCGATTGCAGAACGTAGCGCACGTCATGGGGAGCCACATCGACCATTTTGAGCTGATCGACGCAGTTCTCGGACATAGCCATGATGGGGTCGTATGCCTCCACGACCCTGCCCCAATGACCATGCTTGTCGATGGCGACTTCAATCGCGTTGCCACCATCAATCACGACGTTGCCCTGCGGATGCTTTATAAGGAACCATGGCACGGGGATTTCGATATCGCCGTCGCCCTGATTCATTTTGATGTACTTCACCTTCGTTCGAAGGGTTCCGGTTTGGAACATATGCAATTCGATCCCCGAAGACTTGCGCCGGGATCGCGGCGCGTCCTTCGCGGCCGGGGAGAACTGGGGACGGGGGGCCAGAGCCGAGCCACTGGTCTTCGACGACGCCGATTTTCCGTCGGCCTCGACACGGCGCCCTTTTTCATCAAACTCGATGATCTTCATAGGTAAGCCTCGTTGTCGCTATTCGTCGCTCAGGTGCGCTCGTCGATGATGCGGAGGGCCTCTTTGAGGTACACCGCAAACAACGGATAGTTTTCAGACATCGGGAAATGGCCGATGTCTTCCATCTCGATGTAGATGCCACCGGGAATCTGCCGGGCGGTATTTTCGGTCGCCTCCGGGGGTGTGAGGTAATCGTAGGTGCCAGTCATCATGATTACCGGGCAGCGCTTCGTATCGATGTTCTCGAGTTTCCCGCGAAGGTCGTGATCGATGGAGTAGAAGTAGAGGTCTCCTTTGAAGACCTCCGAGCCCTGGCTGTAGTAGTGCCAGGTCAACCAGCGATCCATGTCAGGGCTTTGGGGAGCCATGAGATCCCAGACACCGCTTGCGCAGACCTGCGCTGCGTTCGCATGCGGATGCCGCCACCAGTCGAGATAGAAGCCAGGTGCATGTTCCGCGGCCTCGACCGGAATGACAGCGCGGAACTTGTCGGGATGATGCAGCGCAAGCTGCAGTGCCACGTTTCCGCCGAAGCTCGAACCCATGAAGATCGGGCGATCGAGTTCCAGTGCTTCGGACAAGGCGATGATAAAGTTCATGTAGTGGCTGGCGGTGAGCGTATACTCTTCCTTCCACCACTCACGGTTCAGCGGCGGATCGGACTTGCCGTGGCGCGCGAGGTCGTAGGCGATGATGTCATAGTCCTTGGTGATGGACTCGTCTTCGAGGAGACCACGCCACTGGTGGTTATGGCAGCCTGCGGTGTGCTGGCACATCACGGGAACACCACTCCCGTTTCGAAGGTAGAACACCTTGTATTCGTAGCCGTCCACGTTGATCGTGACGTAGCGGCCGATGACAGGAGAATGCTTAGCCATTCAGATATTCCTTAACGTCAAACGGGCTTCAGACTGGTACGCCGACTTTGCGCAGGAGTTCGAATTGGACGGTGAAGTTGCGCAGGTTCTGCATCATCACGAGGATGTTTCCCTCGATCTTCAGGTCGCGTCTGAAGCTGGCGGACCAGATTCCGTGGTACATCGGGTCGGGAATGGGCTTGGCGAACTCGCGCCACGTCGCAGGGCTTGCCCGGAGCGCGAAATCGAAGGCATCGAGCGGCTGAGGATCGGTGTTGATCCGATATGTTTTTCCGTCGATCATCTCGACGATGATCTTCTGCGTCCCCATGTCCCAGAGGAACGTGCAGGTGTAATAGCGCGCCATCGCCCCTATCGTCGGATCGCGATCGGTCGCCTCCCCGAACTTCACGGCCCAGTCGCGGACGTTCAATGCCATGCAAACCTCCCAAAGAAGCACGACTACGAAATGATTGAGCCAGAAATCTGTCTACATCTCGATATTCGTTCACTATGTTGAACACTTTTCGATAGACAGGACGCTAATCGTTGGGCTATACGGCTGTCAAGAGGAAAACTTGGCCGCAAATGACAAGTTCGGGAGGCGTCATGGATTCACTGAAAAGCAAGTCAAACCCCGTACCCGCACTCGAAAGAGGCGCTCGAATTCTCGACCTGGTGGCACGGTCCCGGAGCTTTCTCAGCCTGTCCGAGATTTCCCGCGAGTTGAAAATCGCGCGGAGTTCGGTCCATACCTTGTGTCACACACTGATCAATCTCGAGTTGCTTATCCGTCGCAGTGATCAAACGTTTCAGCTCGGCCCGCATGTGATGAGATGGTCGAACGCTTTCTCGCTTCAGTCTGACGTTGCGACTGAATTCGCATCGATCTGGGATCATGAAACGGAATTGCCGGGAGCAACCATCACTCTCACGGTGCTGGAAGGCGCGGAAGTGATCTATATTGCCGCTCGCAATTCCGCATGGAGCAACACTCGGATTGATTTCCGCACGGGAATGCGTCTACCGGCGGCGTTCACGGCGACCGGGAAGGCCTTTCTCAGCCATATGAGCGATTTTGAAGTTCGTCGACTATATCCCGAGGGACTACCTCCCGTCCGGACTCCGAGGAGCGTTCAAGATGTCGACAACCTGCTTAAAGAACTCCAGGAGATCAGACAGAGGGGGTATAGCTGCGACGACGAGCAGGTTGCGGAAGGGATTGTCTGCTTCGGAGCAGCGGTTCTGGATTCCCGAAATCGCCCGATCGCCGGCGTTGCGGTCAGCTTGCCGAACGAGTCGGTCGACGAAGGTGTTCAAAAGAAGGCGATCGCAAATGTGAAGCGCATCGCCACGCAGCTTTCCCATCGCATGGGAGCGGATCTGCACGGTCCAACCAATCCGGTGCGGTCCTAGAGGCCGCCAAGGAAGGTAATCTCCCACGATCTCAAATCTGGATGTCGGCTCCCATTCGACGTGAAAGTCGTTGTGCCAGTGACGCGACGACCGCGGAAATTTCTTGAAAGGCCTGGCCTTCAACGAGTTCGCTCGGAGCACTCAGCATCACGGCTGCAAGAGGTTTGTTGACCGCGTTCATTACCGGTGAACTGACGTTGGTCACCCCCTCGATACATTGGCCGACCTCGTGGAACACTCCCTCCGCGCGTCCTTGACTCAATTCCTTCAAAAGGTCTTCGACCCCGCCAATCGACTTATCTGTGAGAGGAGCAGGAAAAAATCCTGCGCACATCCGCCGGACCTCGAAATCAGGAGACAGCGAAAGAACGGCCTTGCCGGAGGCTATGTACACCAGGGGGAAACGCATGCCGGGACGTGCCGCGAAACGGTTTCCAGCGACGGCCTGCCGGGCGGCGATAAAGACCATATCGGCATTTTCCGGTACCGAAAGAGATGCTGCCGTATGTTCCGGGATGGAAATCTCGTCACAAAGCAGGGCAAATTCAGTGGCGACATCTGTCTGCCGATCGAAACCGTTGGACCAACGGAGGACGTGAGGACCGACCACGAAAGTCTGATCGGACCGCCGGACAAGCAATCCCAGCTGTACCATCGTACCACAGAGTCCATGCACGGTGCTCTTGGGAAGACTCGTCTCTCTGGAGAGCTCCGAAACAGTAAGGGACCGCTTCGATGAACTCACAATATCCAAAATCTCGGCAGCCCTTTCGACTGCCGGGACCAGCTTTTGCAACGACTTGTCTTGATCCATGGCACACCAGCATCCGTTTCACCCAGCTATAGGTATCAACGGCACTGAAGACAACCGGTAGAAATGCTCTGTCTAGGCTGGAAACAACCAGGCTGGCGCTTCGTCTTGAACCAGAAGCGGACGCGCAGGAACACTTGATCGGACGACCTCCGGCACAGACCTTTTCGAGGTCGGCCTGAGAATGGTTTTATCACTTGTCACCACCGATGGGACGACCGCGCCGCGCGCTTGTTCCAGTTGCCGTCGGATGAGCATGACGATTTGCTGAGGATTGTCGAGGTGAACGAAGTGTCCTGCGTTCTGCAGCGTGATCCAGCAAACCTCGCCTTGCACGCAGGCGGTTATCGCAGCCGCCTGATCAATGCTGAGTAACTCGTCCCGTGCGCCTTGTATGAAAGTGAATGGAATGGAAACACCGCGGAGGAACCTCGTGGCATTCCAATTCGTCGCGCACTCCCATAGGCGGTCTTCCCGCCAGCGAAGGAAGCGTGTTTCCGGATCTTTGACGGATGCAAAGTTCGCTAGAGACTGCGGCCCGTCGGCCAGCGAAGACATGGATTCGAGCGCTGCTCTAAGGTATTCGTCGGCAAAACCATAGGCCGACAGACCAACGACACTGAGTGCCCTGTCGGGGAACAACCCCGCGAAGATCAGTGCAACAGATGCTCCGTCGGCATGTCCTACCAAGTGCGCGGCTTCAATACCGAGTGCGTCCATCAGAGCCGGGACGGTATTGCTCGCCTCAAAGAACAAAGGATCCGAAATCCCTTCGCGGACGCATGGCGTTCTCCCGCAACCGGGTCGGGATAAAGAAACGAATCGCAGGTCGGGTTTGAGTGCGTCCAGGTCGAGCGCAATATTGTTAAGTGATGACCAGTCGCCCAGACCGTGCGGCAAAAGTATCAGCGCTGGGCCGTTGGGGTTCCCAAATTCGGCCACCTCGATATCGCCCGCTCCTGTCTTAACGAGCTGGGGTGTGAGCCATTGCTCATCACGCGGATCCGGTTTCAAATTCCCACGAAATTGTCTCATGACGTAGCCTCCCAACTGCGTCCAATCCTCCCGCAAGACGGCTCCGCCGCCTGCGCTTGCCGCCGGCTGCGATCCTCTCCGCAGAAGCAGCACCAGTGTCGTCGGCTTTCCGTCCTCCGGAAGTTTCCTCCCCCTGGAGCGGCTCCCCGGCCTACAGCCGTACAACCCTGTCCCGAAGTCTATGGCGATTGGAAAAGACCGCAAATTCCGGCATTGCTCTGTCGATGGCAATTCTTGCTGTTTTGAACAGCATGCCGGCCAGTATGAACGTCGACAAAGAGAAGCCCTTCGCGCGAGCGCGATAAAACGGACCTTCTCGGAGACGGGACTCCGGTTCAGTGCTGGCTGCGATATTGGGTTGGCGACAAGCCGACGGACTTTTTGAACGCGCGCGCGAAGTTCGGTCCGGACGAGAAACCGGTGGAGAATGCCACATCCTCGACGGTGATGCTGGGATCGGTCAGAAGTGACTTGGCCCGCGCCACACGAAGGTCTGTGAAGTACTGTACCGGCGCGCTTCCAGTCGCGAGTTTGAATGCCCTCGCGAAATGGTAGATGCTCAGGCACGCCACACCAGCGAGCTCCTCAAGGGTCACGTCGTTGCCGAGGTTCTGGTACATGAACTCGAGCACGCGGTTTAGCCGGGCGTGATCCAATGCACCCGCCGCTTTTCCATCGATGTATGAACCAGACACATTGCCAGGTACCTGACGCGTGTAGTGCTGAAGCATGCGCGCGGCGAGCGCGAGAGCGAGAGAATCGAGAACGATCCGGCCCGCGGAATGCTCGGCCTGCAGTTCTTCGGCGATCGCCAAGCCGATATGCTGAACCAACGGGTCAAAAAAACCGCCGGTGTACATCAACCCGGAATCGACCGAGCTGCTGTCGGAACTTTCCAGATTTCCGAACAGGTTCTGGGGCAAATAAAGGTGGAGCATGTCCAAGGAGCCGGAATGAATATGGAGATATTTGACCGCCACTCCCCGTGGGCAGATACATGCGGATCCCGGACGGGAAAGGAATTTCTGTTCCGGTCCATCCGCCCGCCTCCTGATCTTGGCGAAGCCCGAAAGCGCTATGATGACTTCATTCACCTGCTGTACGAAGGCCGTGCAGTGAAGGTCTTCGTGTCGCCGGACTTCCGCCGCAACCGAACTTCCCCATCCCCGATCAACAGATGAGGCTATCAACCTGCTTCCGCCAAGCTCGTATTTGCTGCCGAGCATGACCCCAGGTTTGTTTCCTGACCCGAGAAATCCGGTTTCTCGCGCGGGGTTTGGCGCGATGTAGCTGGCATGGGGGTTACTCGGCATCTGCAATTATCCTCCCCGATCGTCGCCTTCACGGACGGCAGCCGCCCCTCCCCGAGCGAAATCACTGCCGACGTGCCTATGTGAACACATCGTGACATAGATATATGGAACCGTTCGCGGAGAGTCGAGACTATCGTCATCCAATTGGGTAGCGCGCCTTGACATTTACGGCGGTGCTGACCGGCATGGGCCCGACCCGCCGCCCGACGTTGCAACGTCCCGCTACGCACGCCATCGTTTTCCCGCAGGGATCGTTCGGCTGTATTTCCGGCCCCTCCGAGCCTGCATCAAATTGAGGATTTGCTGGCCGAGCGCGGGATTGAAGTCCCGTTCCAGACCGTCGCGGAATGGGCTGCCAAGTTCGGCCGAAACGATGCCCGTTCTGTCCGGCTGCGTTCAAGGGGACGTTTCGCCGACACATGGCAACAGAGCCGGCTCGGGAAATCCGCGCAGCTAGGATAAGGGGAATTTCCGCCCGACTTCGGCCTAGAGACCGGGAACAGGAGAGACCATGACGAGACGACTGCGCCGAAACCATAGCCAGGCTTTCAAGACGAAGGTGGCACTTGCCGCCATCCTCGGATGTTCAGTCCCGACCTTTGAGGGTCTTCACACGGCGGCCGAAATTGCGGGCTGCGACAAAATCTTTCAGATGCGTTCGTAGCCGGTCATGGTCGTCGGAGTGGAAGCGCTTCACGCTTGCCTCCCTGATGGCGCGGTTCATCTGTTCGACCTGACCATTCGTCCGGGGATGTTTTGCCCGGGTCAACTGAACCGCACCGAGTTTACCGGAGACCGTTTGGTTTAAGTTATGCGGCCATGGCTGGCGCGTCCAGCACGGCATAGTATCGTTCTTCTGCCTCGGCTGGGGGTATGTTGCCGATGGGCTCCAGAAGGCGTCGATTGTTGAACCAGTCCACCCATTCGAGCGTGGCGAACTCCACGGCTTCGTAGTTGCGCCATGGTCCCCGGCGATGGATGACCTCGGCTTTGTAAAGGCCGTTGATCGTTTCGGCGAGCGCGTTGTCATAGGAATCGCCAACGCTACCAACGGAGGGCTCGATGCCTGCCTCTGCCAATCGCTCAGAATAGCGAATGGACACATATTGCGAGCCGCGGTCCGAGTGATGAACCAGCCCGCCACGTTTGACGGGCCGCCGATCATGAAGTGCCTGGTCGAGGGCATCGAGCACAAAGCCCGCGTGGGCAGTCCGGCTTGCCCGCCAACCGACGATCCGGCGGGCGAAGGCATCAATGACGAAGGCCACGTAAACGAAGCCCTGCCAGGTCGCAACATAGAGCATTTCCAGCCGAAGCGTGATCGCTTCGGCGTCGGAAAATACGGTAAAAACAAGAGCATAGAGCGTTGAAGGTGATCCCAAGATCACCAGAAATGCTCTAGGTGAAATCGGATAACCACAGCATGTTCGGCGCGGGAGCGTAGAACTGCCGGTTCACCCGATCGAGCGGATGTGGCGCGGTCTTGTCACTGACCGTCGTGCGGATCGGTTTGCCGCGAATTATGCCCTGTAGCCCCATTGCCTTCATAAGCCGAGCGACTGTGCAGCGGGCGATGTCGTAACCTTCGCGTTGCAACTGTCGCCAGACCTTGCGCACGCCATAGACCTGGAAGTTCTCGTTGAACACCCGGCGTATCTCGACCTTCATGGCAATGTCGCGTCGAGCGCGGGCCGACAGACGGTCCACATCCGTGCGCTTGGCGATGACCTCATAATAGGTGGACGGGGCAATCGGCAGCAGTCTGCAAATTGGCTCGACCCCGAGCACCGAGCGGTGTTCGTCGATGAAGGAAATCATCGCTTCAGTGGGCGGTCGAGCACCGCCATCGCAAAATACGCAGAGGCTTTGCGCAAAATCTCGTTGGCCTGACGAAGCTCGCGGTTCTCCCGCTCCAGAGCCTTCATCTTCTCGGCGACGTCACTCGGCAGGCCAGCTCGCTTGCCGCTGTCCACCTCAGCCCTCTTCACCCATTCATTGAGCGTATGCGCCGAGCAGCCGATCTTGGCGGCTATGGAAGACACGGCCGCCCACCGCGAAGGATGCTCTGCTTCATGATCGACAACCATTCGAACGGCGCGGGCGCGGACTTCAGGAGAAAACTTGTTCGTCGTCTTGCTTGTCATAGACCCTACTTCTCACGAGTTGGAGTCTCCGGCAAACTCGGCGCGGTTCAGAAGAGACCGTGGCAAGCTAGCCGAACGTCAGGATCTGCCGCGCTACCCGCGGATCCTGCAGATCGCATCGAGCGCCAGTACATGGCGCCCGATGTCTCATCACTGGCGCGGCTTCAACCGAGCCACCTGCCTCTGCGGCTACAGCTGCTTCTCCGTGACCGTCGCAAGCGGGGCGGCTTCGCTTTCAAGTGCGAGGCACGCTCTCGGCCAAGCGCCTTCGTCCGCGCCGAGTGCGCTTTGAAGCCAGGCGAGCGTCAGACGCCGTGTCGCTTCCAGCACGTCTGGTGTTTCCGTCTCCGTTTCCTTTGCGTCGAGCGCTGCGATCCCCCCGAGACCATGCCCGACGCCGTGCATCATCAGCATGGCGACCGCGCCTGGCGCGTCATGAAACACGTCTGCATGCCACTCAGGGCCGCGCGTCGTAAAGTGCGGGTTGTCCATATCACCGCAAACGACGAGGCCGCGTGTCGAGAGCGTCGAGAAGTCGACGTCGAAGAACGGAAACCGCAAAGCACTTTCAGGCGTCATATCCTTACCGCCACGCCCCGGCGTTGTCAGGAGAACGCCTGCCGAAATGCGTGGATCGGAAAAATCCTCTCCATCCACCTGCGCGCCGAGCAGGAGCCCAACCGTGTGGCCGCCGAAGGAATGACCGACTGCGCCGATGCGCGAATGGTCCATCCGGCCGGCGACGGCCGGCGCTTGCCGCTCGATCTCCGGCAACTGGTCCAGGATCGCCATCATCTCCTCGACACGCTCACGCCAGAAGAACGGTGCACCGGGTGCATCCGAGGGCAGGCCGCCCACCCGCGAACTCGCATGCGTCGGCTGGATGACGACGAACCCTCTCTCCGCCCAGAACTGGACAAGGGGAGCGTAACCGTCCTTTGAAGGGATATAGTTGGAAGGGCCGTAGCCGTGCGACAGCAGCAGGATCGGCAGCTCGTCGCCGCTTGCGGGCGCGGTCAGACGCAATTCGAGCGTCTGGCGCCCTGGCATCGGAAGGCGTATCGGCGTGTAGGCCACGGTGAGCGTGGCTTCAGGCGTTGGAATATGCTTGGCGAGATTGATCAGATTGTTCATGGGTCTGGACCTTCAAGGGTGGATTTCGGATGGTGATGTTCAGGCGAGTCGATTGCCCGCCTCGCGGAACGAGGTTTCCGCGTCAGCGCCGGCGGGGATCTTCATCGGCGCGTTGATCTCCGTCACAGACCGCCAGACCGCCTCTGCAACCGCGTCGGCCGTGGTGACTTGCGCGCCCGAACGCAGCTTCGTCATGTAGTCGTTGACGAAGGCGGCATATGGCTCGGGAATTTCCATGCCCATGCGCGAGACAGCATTCTTGCCGAAGCCGGTCGTCGGCGCCGAGCCAGGCAAAACAAGTTTGGCGCGAATGCCAAACAGTGCCGCTTCGAGCGCAAGGCTCTCCGTGAATGCGTTGAGGGCCGCCTTGCTGGCGCTGTAGACCGAGAGCGCGGGCAACGGCCTTATCGTGACGGCGGAGCTGACATTGACGATGACGCCTGAGCGACGGGCCCGCATCTGCGGGAGTACGGCTTTGGTCATCGCCATCGCACCGAACACGTTCGTTTCGAACAGTTCGCGGATCTTCGACATCTCCGAGCCTTCCAGCACATTGAGCATGCCGACGCCGGCATTGTTGACCAGCGCATCGATTGGGCCGGCGGCTTCGATAGCCTTCGCGATGCTATCCGGGTTCGTGATATCGAGCGGCAGGATTTCGAGCCGGTCGTTCGACGGAAGCAAGTCGGTTCGCGGCGTGCGCATGGTCGCGACGACATGCCACCCGGCATCTACGAATTTCTGTGCGATGGCGAGGCCGAAGCCGGATGAGCAACCGGTGATGAGGATCTTTGGCATGTTCTTTCTCCTGACATTTGAATGAGCTGAAGATGGACCTGATCGCCCGGACTTGCTATATGCGCATGTCCGAGAGTGTTTAGCGAAAGTCCGAATGATGACCGACCCTGTCGCCGAAGTTGTCTCACTACTCAAGCCAAGCCCGTCGATCTCGAAGCTGGTCACGGGCGGTGGCCAGTGGCTGGTTGAGCGCACGGAGATTGGAAGCCCTTTCTACTGCGCCGTGGTCGAGGGCCGTTGCCTGATGACGATCGCCGGTCGTGACCCAATGGTGCTCACTGCAGGTGACTTCGTCCTGGTCCCAAAGATCTTCTCGTTCACGATGAGCAGCATGGAGCCGCCGCCACGCGGCGCCCTTGCACAACGTCTGGAAACCAGCCCCGGTGTGTTTCGCCTGGGCGACCCGGAGGCGCCGACGGAGATCAAGGCACTGGTCGGGCATTGCGCGTTCGGCTCGGATGACAAGGCTCTTCTCGTATCGCTGCTGACGGAGGTCATCCATGTTCATGGTGAAGAGCGACTGATGACTCTCGTCCGAATGATCAATGAGGAGACGCGAGCTGACCGTGTCGCGCGTGAGATGGTGCTTCACCGGTTACTCGAAGTGTTGTTCATCGACGCGCTACGATCAGCAGCCAACGCCAAAGCGCCGCCGGGCCTCCTGCGGGGCATGGCAGATCCGATGCTGGCACCAACACTGCGCCGGATCCATGCAGATCCGGGTCGCAGCATGACGGTGGAAACGCTTGCCCAAGAGGCTGCGATGTCTCGCTCGACCTTCTTCGATCGTTTCCGCAAGGAAGTTGGGGTAGCACCGATGGAATACGCGACGGGATGGCGTATGGTACTGGCAAAGGAGTTCCTCCGCGAGGATTTACCCATAGCGGACATTGCCGAGCGCGTCGGCTATGGATCGACCAGCGCCTTCAGCGTTGCCTTCAATCGGCATGTAGGGATGCCGCCTGGTGCCTATTCGCGCGCTGTTGCTGCTGCGGTTTAGCGCGTCCGATCCTTATCCGCCGATATAAGCGGCCAGTTCTTCGGGTGTTCCCTTCGGGAAGGCCTGCTTCAGGAAATCGAGGAAGGCAGAGACCCGCGCGCTCAGGAGACGCCGCGACGGGTAAAGCGCCCAGAGCGCGATCTCGGAGCCTTCGATGTCGCCCCAGTGCTGCAATGTCCCATCACCGATATCGTGGCTGACCAGCGAGATCGGCAGGCGTGCGGCCCCGACGCCTGCCCTCACCGCATCCCGAACCATAATGAGGGACGACAGGACGAGGACGGGATCGACCCTGATCTTAGCAGGCCCTTCGGAGGTCATGACATTCCAGGTCTCCGCGCCTGCCCCTCCCCGGACGACGCACGGGACTGATTGACCGCCCTTCGGGCGGGCGAGATCGGGACGTGCCACGACAACCAGGCGATCATGGAGAAAGGCGCGACCGACGAGGCTTTCGTCAGGCGCGGGGTTGACGCGGATCACGAGGTCATACCCCTCCTCGATCATGTCGACGGCGCGATCTTCCGTGGTGATTTCAAGTCTTACATCCGGGTATTTCAGCGCAAAACCCGCGGCGATCTTTCCCATCGCGGTCTGCGACAAGAGGAGTGGCGCACTGATCCGCAATCGGCCGCGGGGCTTTTCCGCACCGGAAGCAATCGCCGCCGCAGTTTCGTCCAGCTCGGTCAGCAGGCGGGCTGTCCGCTCGGAAAGCGCGCGCCCTTCTTCCGTAAGTTTCAGCGTGCGCGCGCCGCGTTCGAACAGCCGAAGCTGGAGGGCCGCCTCCAGTTCCGCCACGCGCCGCGACAGGGTTGCCTTCGGCCGCCCGGTGGCGCGCGCCGCTTTGCCAAAGCCGCCATGGCGCGCGACGAGGTTGAAGTCGGCAAGAGCGAGCAGGTCCATAGTGTTCCACCTGTGGGACAGTGCGTCTAAATTGACCGTCTATCGGGCCAACAGTGAACCATCCATATTCGGGGTGTCAAGCAAACAACCGGAGACACTCCCATGACCATCCTTGTTACCGGCGCCACAGGCAATATCGGCGCGCAAGTCATCCAGCACCTCGTCAACAATGGTGCAGACGTTCGTGCCCTTGTCCGCGACCCCTCCAAGGCAGACTTCCCGGCAGGTGTTGCCGTCGTGAAGGGCGACTTCCTCGACGTGGACTCGATGCGCGGCGCATTCGACGGCGTCTCTACGCTCTTTCTCCTGAACGCTGTCGTACCGGACGAATTCACCCAGGCTCTGATCGCCCTCAACGTGGCGCGGTCGGCTGGCATCGAGCGCATCGCCTACCTGTCGGTGATCCATGCCGACGTCTACGTGAATGTCCCGCACTTCGCCGGCAAGTTCGCCGTGGAGCGCATGATCGAGCAAATGGGCATGGCCGCCACGATCCTGCGGCCGGCCTACTTCATCCAGAACGATTTGACGATCAAGGATGTCATCACCGGCTATGGCGTTTACCCGATGCCGGTGGGTGACAAGGGCCTCGCCATGATCGACGTGCGTGATATTGCCGAGATCGCTGCCCTGGAACTGCTGCGTCGCGAACAGGCTGCACAGCCCCTTCCCCTCACCCGCATCAATCTGGTCGGCCCCGAAACACTGACCGGAGCGGATATCGCTTCCATCTGGTCGAACATCCTGGGACGCCCCATCAGCTATGGCGGTGGCGATACAGCGGCCTTCGAGCAAAACCTCAAGCAGTTCATGCCCGCCTGGATGGCCTACGACATGCGCATGATGGGCGAGCGGTTCCTGACCGACGGCATGCTGCATGACGAGGGGGACGTCGAGCGCCTGACGGCTCTGCTCGGCCGCCCGCTTCGCTCCTATCGCGCCTTCGCTTTGGAAACCGCGGCCTCCGCCTGAGGCAGGCCGCCCCACATCTCACAACAAGGACCATCGTCATGATCTATTCGACCGCAACCGTTCCCGTAAATCCTGAAGGCGAAACCACGCTCACCCGAGAGCAGGTCTGGAAGGGCCTTGAACTGAAAGCGCGCGACGCGCGCCTGTTTTTGCCACCGGGCCTCTGCACCCGCTGCGACGTCGCCGAGGAAAGTGCGACCCATTTCGTTGTGAAGCGACGATCGCGGGCTCTGACATCAGGGAGATCATCACCCTGAAACCGCAGAGCAAGGTCACGTTCTTTCAGGCGACCGGACCCCGCGAGGGCGCCATCATCAACGAGCTCTTCGAGGATGAAGCAGGCGCGCTGCAGCTGAAATTCTACTGCTATCTCGGATTGCGCGACAAAGAGCCCGGCGGACCTGAAGAGCAGGCCGAGAAGGCGCAGTTCGACAGCGACAAGGGATACAGATCGGCCCTGCTGTCGACGCTCAAGCGGACCCGCGAACTCGTGGCAGAGGGAAGGCTCTGAATTCCACCATCATCGAAACCAATGAGGCGGCCTCATGAGGGGCGCCCTGCCTTTCACGAGGACCACTTCCATGCTCACCTCTCCAACAGAAATAAATCCAACCAACCTGCCGAAGATCCTGATCCTTGGCGCCACGGGTCCGACCGCTCGCCAAATCGTCAGACAGGCTGTCGCTCGTGGTTACGATGTTACCGCACTCGTTCGCTCGCCGGAGAAAGCCGCTGATTTGGTTGGAGCCAGGATCGTTGTCGGCGATGCCCGCGATGAAGAGGCACTGTGTCAGGCAGTAAAAGGCCGCGACACTGTCATCAGTGCGCTTGGCACACCCGCTAGTCCGTTCCGCGAGGTTACGCTCCTTTCGACTGCGACCCGGGCACTCGTCGATGCGATGAAGGCAGAGGGGGTGAAGCGCCTTGTCGCCATCACCGGTATCGCCGCCGGCGACAGCGCTGGGCACGGCGGCTTCCTGTTCGACAATCTGATCTTCCCGCTCCTCCTGCGTAAGGTCTATGCCGACAAGGACCGTCAGGAGTCCATCATCCGGAACAGCGAGCTTGCCTGGACGATCGTCCGCCCTTCCATCCTGAACAACAAGCCCGGCGGGAAGCCTGTGCGTGCGTTGACGAGCTTCGACACATTCCACGGCGGTTCGATCTCGCGAGAAGACGTTGCGACTTTTGTGCTCGATCAGTGCGACACTGACAAATGGCTTCATGAGACGCCACTCATCTCCTGGTAGACTTGGCGACGGACGTCAAACAATCAGGCACGGCCGCGCACAGCGCCGATGCATAGCTAAACTGCACAAAAATGAGGTGCGTCATGGTCAAAACGTGTGCATAGTGCCCTCAGCTGATGCAGATGGCGGCTTCCTCCCAGTTCCGCCGCAGCAGCTGTTCCCCTCTGGAGGTCCATGACCTTCATACTTTATGGGCCGCGGTTTTCCGTCGGCCCTTTTTTCTTTCCTAAAAAAGTCGCGACAGCGTCCGGGATTGGAAACGGCGGGGCCGAAGCCCCGCGATGATCCTATTCGAAAGCCGCCATCTGGGCGGTTGCGGCTTGTGTGTCGACGGATTGCGCAGGTTGCTCAACCGTGCGCTCATAAGGCTTCCAGGTTTCGCCGATGATGTCTTCGTAGGCCGAGACGACACCTTCGGCTGCCATGCGAAGCACATGGGCCTGCAGGCCCATGTCGGCTGCAAACTCGCGCTTGCGCTGCGCACGGCTGTCGAAGCCAACCGGTCCGTCGAGATCCTCGTCCCTGGTATCGTTGGAAAGCTTCGCGGTGAGATCGCGGGCCTCGGTCACCGCGCGTGAGTAGAATTGCCCGGCGCCGTAGGCGGAACCGACGAACGATCCGACGATGCGCTGCATATGGATCTGCATGGCCTTTTCGGCGAGGCCGTCCTTCAGCGCGTCTGCGCTTTCGATCAGCTGGCCGCGGTGGAGGTCGCGGATCCCGTCACTGTCGATGAGGGCGAGGCCGAAGCTTTCGGAGATGCGGTGGGCCTGGGCTGCATCTGGGCAGGCGTGCCTGACCATTTCCAGGGTGGTGGCGCGCTGGGATTTGTTGGGGCGGGTCTTCTGGGTGGAGCGGTTGAGCGTTGCCATGATCGGATCCTTTGAGCGATGTTTCAGCGAAGCCCGGGGTGCCGGTTGTCGTCCGGCTCAGCCTCTCGGGTGCGGGCAAAAGGACATGGGAATCAGCGGCCCGGCCCAAGGTCAGGGCATTGCCAGGAGGAGCGAGGAAGGTTTGCGAATGGTGCTGCCTGCCACCGGCGGGCTGCGCCGGACGCGAGCCTGCCTTGCAACGAGGCGGTGATCCTGCCGCAACGCGGCGTGGCACACGGCCTTTGACCGGGACGCGTCCATGTCAGACCGCAGCAAAACCGAGGGGCTGTGCCGGCCGAACATCTGGTTTTACGGCAGCATGATGCAACCGCAATCGAAGACTCTATCCGTGCAACGCTTCAAGGTGGGAAGCCGGAGCCGATCATCGCCGTGATCAAAGCGCCCTCAAACTCAATGCCGCCAAACGGCTGGTCGGTGTGACCCATGCTTTGACAGCCATTGCCTCGTACTAGCCGGCAGATCTTGGCGACAAGCATCCGCACCGGCACTTGGTGCCGGTGTGATCAGAGCGTCGCGGCTTCAGGCCGCGCTGGCAAGTGCCTCGATGCCATGTCTCTCCATTGCAGCGCCAATTCGCCGAAAGTCCGGGGGGCCGCCTGCTGGCTCGGCCGATCCTATATCGCGAAAGAAAGCGACCATGCTTGCCTCAAGCATGACCAGCATGCGCACCGGATTGCCGCTTTCATTGACATAGTTGTGAGGTACGCGAGACGGTATCCTCACCGATGTTCCAGGTCCAGCATGGATGACCACGGGTGGCATTTCTGAACCAAACTGCCGCACGGTTAGTTCGCCTTCCAGCACGTAAAAGAGCTCCGCTGAATCGTGTGTGTGAGGCGGTGTTCCAGATCCCGCTGGCACCTCGATGTCCAGAAGCTCGATTGACGAACCTGGGAGGTTGCCCAAAAAGCGTATCTTGTCGGCGACCACCCAACGGCAATCGGCCTTGGAGGGAGGATTTGCATCGATTGTCATCGCTTATCTCCTTTGGCTGCGATGGTTTCGTCCGCCGCAGTCTCGCCCGAGTTGATCGCGGACAGGATCAATTCGAGTGCCCAGGAAGCGGCCTCTCCGGCCTGGGTGCCGTCGAGACCGCCATAATCTTTGAGAACCTCCCAAGCGGAGGCGGAGTAGAGCAGGTGCGCAAGGGCTTCGATCTTCTGGCGTTCCGATTGCGATAATTTATCGAGGGCAGGAGCGAGGGCCGCCGAGAAGTCGCGGCGCCGGTTCGCAATAGTGCCCGCCCGCATCTCACGTCCGGTCCGCGAGTGCAGCGCGGCCCGCATGGCGGCATCATGTTCATCGAAAAGGGGAAACGCCTGACGCGGCCCGTCAGAAATATCTTCCCGGGTCACCGGTTTGATCGAGGCCCCGATGCGGGCATTGAGCCATGGCCAGAATGCCCGCAGCAGTTCTTCCTTGTTTTCGAAGTGCCTGAAGATCGTCCGACGCTGCACACCTGCTTCGGCGGCGATTGCGTCCATGCCGATGTCGTCCGGGTTCTCCACGGACTCCATCAGGGAGAACAAGGCTGAAAGTATTGCCTCCCGGGTTTCCTGGAACTGTGCCGCCCGTTTTGGGCTGTTGTAGGCGCGCGTCAGGGACAAAGCAAAATCTCCAAATTCGTGTCTCAGTATGTGTCACGAATTTGGAGCCATGTCAATTGATGTCTCGCGATGTGCCACCAATATGTGGCGGTGATCCGTGAGCGTGCGCCAACAAGGAGACCGCCAGCGAAGCAGGCGGCTCTAGCGTCGACCTAATGCTACTCGGCAGCTTCGCGGAAAGCTTCGTCCGCCCCGCCTTCGATGTCGGGGTGGTCTACAATCTCACCGCAGGCAAGCTGATCATCGAGCGTTTCGGGCGCGTCGTCGGCCCCTTCCAATTCGCCCTCGGCGCATCTGTATCGTCCGACCCACGACCGCACGTCATCAGTGGATGGCGCGAGCAGCTGGCGTCGTCGAAGGCTTCAAGCCGGTGAACTTCGACCGTCTTCCCCAATCCCTGCGTGAAAAAGATGGCCAGTGGTTTACCGTGCATACGCTTTCGGTTGCCTTCCTCGTCAATACGCAACTGGTCAAGAACGTGCCCCAGAGCTGGGCTGATCTCCTGAAACCTGAATACAAGAATGCGATCGTCTACCAGGACCCGCGTTCCACGGGTCAGCCTTGAATAGGCTAGTCGATCGGTGGGGTAGACCAGAAGCGACATGCCGTCCGAGAGATCGAGACGACAACCGACGACCAGTCTCACGCCTGTGGTCTTTGCCGCCTCCCATGCCCGCACGATCCCGGCGAGCGAGTTGCGATCGACAACGCCAAGGGCATCGATCCCGAGGGCTGCCGCGGTGGCAAACAGTTCTTCCGCCGAACTTGCTCCGCGCAGGAAGGAGAAATGCGTGGCGACCTGGAGCTCGGCATATCTCATCCGAACACCCCGTGCAGGAACCACTGATGCGATCCCGTGTCCGCGTCCACGCCGTCGCCGGCGCGATAGACCCAATATCGCTCGCCTCCCTCGTCCTCGACAACGAAGTAATCTCGCACAGCCGCGTGTTCCCTTGGCCGGATCCACCACTCTCCGAAGATCCGCTCTGGACCATCGGCGCGTCTGACGCGCCGGCGTTTGCCCCGCCAGGTAAACACGGCCGGTGGCTGGTCAGGGAGGAGCGCCGTGACGTCGATCCGTTCCGGGTTCGCCAGCAAGCGCGATGGTCGCGGCCACTTTGCGGCCCAGGTCGCGCCGGTCTCGTCGTCTGTTGGTCCGATACGCCGCATGGACCGTTCCGGGACATCGGAGGCCACCGGCGTGACACGGTAAAGGCGCTGGCCGCGATTGCCGAGAATGTCGACCAGTGGCGTGACGTCGACCACCTGCTCTGCCACAAGCGAAGAAGCGACCTGACGCTCTTCCAGAGGCTCCGCCATGATCGCTACAAGCACCATCCGTTCGATACCGAAGCCGGGATCGATCTTTTCAATCCGGTCGCAAAGCAGTTTCGACAGACGTGCGGGGTCGCGGACTGGTTTTGCCAGGCCGGCCCGGATGGACTGGCGCGTGTTGTCGACACGATGGATCACGAGGTCCGAGCGCCGGACACCCAGACCCTTTTGTTCGAGCCTTGCCGTTAGCTCGCCGACGAGGCGCCGAACATATTTTGCAATCGTTTCCGCAGCACCGATCGGCTCCTGGAAATTCCGGGCCACTTCGATCAGTTCCGGCGTTCGCAGCGGCTCGATGGGCTCGGCGACACGGCCGAACAGCTGGTCGAGACGTCTGCCGACTTCGGGACCGTATCTCAGTGTCAACGGTGCGCGCGGCATCGCGGAAAGTTCGCCGACCGTCTCGACACCCATTACCCGCAGCCCATGGATCGTGTCTGGTGGAAGACGCAGGCAGTGGATCGACAGGCCAGTCACCGCTTTCACAACGCCGCCTACCGGAACGACTGTCGTTCCAGCCGACGTCAGGCGGGTGATGGCATGCGCAGCGCCCCAGGTATCGGCGACCGCAGCACGTGCCGTCAGGCCACGCCCCCTTAATCCGTTGACCAGGCCGGAGATCAAGAGGTCCTCGCCGCCCTGCAGGTGATCGGCGCCTTCGGTGTCCATGACAATCCCGTCAACGCCATCGACGGCCACGACCGGGCTGTATTGCCGCAGCGCCCACAGCGCCAGTCTCTCCAAAGCAGCAGCGTCGGCAGCAGGATCGGCATCGATCATCGTCAGGCCGGCCACGATTGCCTGCGCCTTGCTTGCCGGCATGCCGAGCTTCAGGCCGAGTTTGCGCGCGGCCGTGTCGGCAGCCGAGATCCACCGTTTCGAGCCTGACCTCGAGATGACGACGAGCGGCTGGTCAGCTGGCACGGCTGCCTCGCCATGCCGCCTGATCCTGTCGGTGGGAAGATGAGGGAAGTAGACACACACGACCCTTGGCATCACAGGCTCCTATCTCGAACTCAGCACACTCGCCTGCCTTCACGCGCATCAATTCCGCCAGCCACCGGGCCCGGCCGACCCCTGCCACCGGCAGTTCCTGCGACGGCAGCACGCTCACCCTCCATCGTGTGGTCGAGGCCGTTGGATTGCCGAAGTCCGACGCCTCCGTCTGTCGCCGCCATCGTCGCACGACAAGCGCCATCGTCCCGGATTTCTCGGCCGCCAGCTGGAGCCGCTGCGAGGAGACCATTGGAAGCCGCACGAGCTCCCCGACCCCGGCTCCCAGTCCGCCGAATGACAAACCTTCTTCCATGGATGCCAGGACGTCCTCATCCTTGTCACCTTCGCAGAAGATCACGCGGTCCGGATGAAGACCGGCCGCGCAAGCGCCGGGAAAAAGAGGTCAGGCCGCGTCAGGCACCAGAGCACCTTGCCCTTCGAGCGCGCGGCAATTCCGGCTGCAAACAACGCTGCCGCCGCGCCATCGACCGTGCCGCCACCTCCACCAGCGATCTCGTGCAGGGCGCCATGGGAAAGACCTCCTCCCGGCAGGCAGTCGTCGATGTCGCGCACGCCGAACGGAAGGACGGCAGGTCGCCTGGCAACACCGCCCTCCAGGTGGGCGATGCGATCCCTGAGTTCCTCGATCATCCGAGGGTTATGGACACGCGACATCGTTCACGGACCTCCCTCGGCTCGCGTTGAACAGGACATCATGTCCCGCAGAATTGCCAATGTTCTTCTTTTGTTCCGGCCGAAGGAAAGAGTCAAGCTGCCCTCAGGCGGAGTAGATCGGATGCCTGTAAACTAATATGTCGAGAATCGTTCTTGGATCATGGCTTTAGCCCTTCTTGCCGCAAGCATCTGAAGCGACTCATTTTTTCAAAGTCGGGTGACACCGCGACGTTTCAGTCGCTACGGATCGCGCCGCAACTAACAAACGGAAGGGCATACCAGCCGAAGCGGGAACCGCGAAGGCAGTTCGCCTCTCGCAAGACCGGTCAAAAGGGTTGCCGCAGGAGGTTTAGCATAGCGACGGCATAAGCCGGAAACCGGGACCGACAGCCCCCGGCGCGCGAGCCCGCATCAGAAGCTTCCATGATTTCGCGCAATGGATTTTTTTATCACCCCTCTTGAAGCGCGTTTTCGTCGAAACCAGATCAAGTTCGCCAGTCGCCGACAGGGGCTGACACAACCGGGGACGCAAGTTTCCGCGTCTCCTTTCCATCTCGCTTTACGGAGGATTTGGTTATGAGGAACGATCTTGATTTTGCACCGCTCTATCGCTCCAGCGTTGGCTTCGACCGCGTGTTCAATCTTTTGAACAACGCGCAGCGCCTGCAGGCGATCGACACGTGGCCGCCCTACGACATCGTCAAGACGAGCGACAACGACTACCGGATCGAAATGGCGGTCGCAGGCTTTGGCGATTCCGATCTCGACATCACGCAGGAACGCAACGTCCTGATTGTCACAGGTCAGAAGGCCGAAGCCAAGGATGGGGAATATCTGCATCGCGGGATCGCTGGTCGCTCGTTCGAGCGTCGCTTCGAACTAGCCGATCATGTGAAGGTAGAAGATGCCTCGCTGGTAAACGGCCTTCTTCGCATTCTGCTGAAGCGCGAGATCCCGGAGGCCATGAAGCCACGCAAGATCACGATCGGCACGTCGGCCGGACAAACCGCGCCACTGCAGATAGAAGCGGAACGGCAGGTCGCCTGAGGCGTGACACCATGAAGAAACGTTCCGTCAAAAACTTCGTGGTTAAAATCCGCAAACGCCGAGGGCGCAAGCTGACAGCCCCCGATGGAAACCCTATCGCCCGTGTGCTTGAGAAGATGAAGGCGCAGGTTTCACTGCAGCCTTCGAGGTGAAGCAGCAGGGAGCGCTTCGGCGTTCCCTGTATCGTTTTGCACTAGGGTCGGGCGTATTGACCGCCATGATGTATCGCACCATCTAGGCGGCATGGCGAAACACGAGAAGAACGACATCGAGCTGATCAGGACATGGACCCTGTCGGCGGCTATTACCATGGGGTCCTCCGTGCGGGCCAAGGGCCTCCTCCAGGAGATACAGGCACGCCTTCCGGCTGTCTCCAGGAAGGCTGTGTCGCTCGAAGGTGTAGATCTTGTTCTCGCCATGCCAGCCGATGCAAGGCCCGCCTTTACCGCAGCGGCATCTGTCGTCTCCCAGGCGGTGGAAGAGGCGCCGTCACTGCCCGTCATTCCGCGCGAGATCCAGGACATCCTCGGCATGAAGGCAAGCGAGCGGCATCGCTGGCTGGCAGACGGCCGTCTTCCGAGCGCCGGGACAAGGACCGTGAGGCTCGCAGGACGCGCCCGCCAGATAACCTTCCACGTCTTCGATCCAAAGCTTGTCGAGGATCTTCTTGACCGGGGCGCCATCGACGAGTGGCGTGTCGAGGATGCTGAGGCGAAGGCGGAAAAGAGAGCGAAGGCCGCCTATCAGGCAAAGGTGACGCGACTGGCGAAGAAAAAGAAGCCAGCGAAAAAAGCAGACGAGCCCTCACAAGATCCCGCACCCGGCCTCCGGGGCTGGGAGGATTTCGATCTCGATGGACTGCTGCGATGATCAGTTGAAGCATGATGATGCCGGGAGATGACGAGGAGTTTGCCTCGCAAGGCACCCGATAGGCTTGTTCTCGAGCCGATACGGACTACCTCGGCAAAACAATTACCCCATGTAAGGCTTAGGACAGTTTGAGTGCTGCAATCAGCGCCCGCAGCGCTGGCGGTGATTGCCGCCGGCTTGGGTGATAGAGGTGAAAACCCGGAAATGCCGGGCACCAGTCGCCAAGCACCTGGATGAGCTTGCCGGACGCGATCTCGTCCGCCACTTCATGCTCCATCATGTATCCAAGCCCGGCGCCGGCGCGAACGGCGGCGGCAGGCAGGTCGCTGTCATTGGCGACGAGAGGCCCGCTGGTGTAGATCCTGAACTCCTTGCCATCCTTTTCGAACTCCCAGGGCAGCAGGCCACCAGACGTCGCCAGCCGGTAGCCAATGCAGGCATGGCGGTCGAGATCGTAGGGCGTCAGCGGCGGCGGACAGCGCTCGAAATACTCACGCGTTCCGACGACGACGGTGCGCAGGTCCGGCCCGAGCCTGACCGCGATCATATCCTTTGCCACCGCCTCCCCCAGCCGGATGCCCGCATCGAAGCCCGAGGCAACGATGTCCGTCAGCCCGTCGTCGATATTGACCTCGACGCGAATATCCGGCTGGGCCAGGAGAAATGCCGGAAGCTTTGGAAGCAGCACCACGCGCGCAGCATAGGCGAAGGTGGTGATGCGCACGGTACCCGACGGGTTGTCCCGCCATTCCCGCAGCGCCTCCAGCCCCTCTTCTATCCCCGAAAGAGCCGGACGCAGGGATTGCAGCAGCCGCTCGCCCGCCTCGGTCGGCGCGACGCTGCGGGTGGTGCGGGCAAGCAACCGGACACCTAGCCTGTCTTCCAGGCCGCGCATGGAATGGCTGAGGGCCGATGGCGACATGCCGAGCACTGCCGCCGCGCGCGTAAAGCTCCGCTCGCGGGCGACCGCCTCGAATGCCATAAGATCGTTGATGTCACCCCGTTCCATTGCTGCATGGTGCTCACAAGTTCATGCGGCGGGCAAGGGCTAATCCCAGAGGTTCAAGGGCCCTAGATCGGAGAAGACAAACACGGAGAACGCAAATGAACCTCACAAGCTACCGCACACTTGGAAAATCCGGCCTGATCGTCAGCCCGTTCGCGCTTGGCACAATGACCTTCGGCGCGGGCCGCTGGGGCGCGAGCGAGACAACCTCCCGCAACCTCTTCGACGCCTACGTGGATGCTGGCGGAAACTTCATCGATACAGCCGACATCTATTCCGGCGGCGAGAGCGAGATCATGCTCGGTCAATTCCTGACAGCGAGCGGCCGGCGCGACCGCCTCGTGGTCGCCACGAAGTCCGGCTTCTCCCGCGGCGAGGGCACGCCGCTTTGGGGCGGCAATGGCGCGAAGAACATCCGCCTGGCGATCGAGAGTTCGCTGAAGCGGCTGCAGACGGACTATATCGATATGTACTGGATCCATGTCTGGGATCGTACGACGCCGGCCGAAGAGGTCTTGCAGACGCTGACGGAGGCCGTCCGCTCCGGAAAGATCCTGCACTATGGTTTCTCCAACACGCCGGCCTGGTATGTCGCCAAGATTGCAACGCTTGCCGAGGCGCATGGCCTGCCAAAGCCGATCGGGCTGCAATATGCCTATTCGCTGATCGATCGCGGCGTTGAACTTGATCTCATTCCGGCGGGCCAGGAACTGGGTCTTGGCCTCGTGCCGTGGAGCCCGCTCGCAGCCGGCATGCTCACTGGCAAATATGGCCGCGACAAGCTTGCCGACGCCGCTCGAGCGGCGGCCATGCCGGATCGGGGAGCGGAGGTCGGCGATGAGGGCAGCAGCGGCCGCTTGAATGGTGACAATCCGTTTGGCGGCATGCTGTTTACCGAACGGAATTTCGCCGTGGTCGATGTGGTCAAGGAGATTGCCTCGGAGATCGGCCGCAAGCCGGCAGAAGTCGCGCTTAAATGGGTTGTGGAACGCCCCGGCGTATCCTCGGTGCTGATCGGTGCCAGCCGGGTGGAGCAGTTGGATGAGAACATTAGATCGCTCGACGTGGAACTGATAGCTGAGCATCTGGCCCGGCTGGAACGTGCGACCGCCATGCCGCCGATCAATCCCTATTTCATTTTCCAGCTGCCAATCAGCCAGTTGTTTGGCGGGCAGGAGGTGCGGCGCGGGTGACACGCACGGTAAATGCCGTGATTACGGTTCGGGTATTCTGTAAAAAGTGAGGCCAGCTCTTTGCAAAAGACGCAGGTCCTCAAACGACCACCAGCTTGTCTCGCGCGGGCCGAGACCCCTGCAATGGATGGCATCACCGGTCCGTGTTCCAGGGGTCTTGGCGCGCCTCCAAGACCAAGGCAGGTCTGGCTCCGGCGTGTATGTACCCACCCGGATAAACCAATCAAAGGGCGATCGAGGATCGTGTCCCAGGAGGTGGTGTAGCTTGGACAACCCCGGCTCATCCCGGAGGACCGGATGAGTGTCAGCTTGCGGC
>NZ_JBHFEI010000021.1:0-50920 GCF_041928815.1 Ensifer soli
CTTCTGGGGCATTCCAACGTCCTCTCTCAGGCTCAATAGCCTACTTCACGGAGGACCACTTTTCAGGGGGAAGACCACCCATCACATCCGGCCGCTACCCTCTGACAGTCGATCAGATGGCGTTAGCCAGCTATAACTCACAACTGGCTTTCGATGCAGAGTTGAGAAACACCACGCATTTGCATGCCAGCGTCGAATTGGACGACACGATGATACCTATCTTGCGAGATCGCATTGCTGGTAAATTGCTGGACACGACGCTTGAAGCCATTGTGGGACGCCGAATCGAGAACTTCCGCCGGTTAGGGCACCCGACCGTTCACTTTGTCTGCTGTCCGTGATGCCCCCGGTTTTTGGACACGACCGGGGGCATTGCTTTTTCAATCCACGATGCAGGCTGTTTCCAAAATCGTGACACGCTCAATGAATGCATCCGCCATCGCGGCGGCGGCTTCATCTATCGTGTCGTCATTCTCTCTGTGCTCCAGCATAAGCTCGGCAAGGCCGGTGCAGATGACGTCGAGGACGATCTTCACGCGGGCGTCAGAGGGTCTGCTGTCACGCTCGAAGAGCTTGTCAGCGGCTCTGCGACCAGAGTGTGCGGCGGCAAGCCGCCAGCGGATAATCACTGTCATGAACGGACCTCCCGCTGGCATGGGAGGATGGAGAATTCAGTCCGGGAAATTCCGGGACTATTCCGGCAATGAAAGTGCTCATTCCGGGATTTTGGTTTCCTTACATTCCACTCCAGGGACTTGCGGCAACTTGGCGAAGAAAGGAAAAAACCAGTCTTTTCAGGTGGTTGATTGGCGACCCCTGCAGGGCTCGAACCTGCGACAACCTGCTTAGAAGGCAGGTGCTCTATCCAGCTGAGCTAAGGGGCCGGCGGTAGTGCGCTGCTTCGACGCGGATGCGTCGTCGTCGCGCGCCTTTGCGTCAATGCGTCCAGGGTTGCTGGCGGTTGAAACGGAAGTTGTCGCTGTAGGAGACGTTCTTGCGTACCGGTTCCTTCGGCGCGATCACGCGATAGTCGATGCCGTGCTTTTCCGCATAGCCGATCGCCTGCTCGGCCGTCTCGAAATTCAGTCGCAGCTGCTGGCGCGTGTCGCTCGACGTCGTGTATCCCATGACCGGATCGATCTTGCGCGCCACGTCCTGGTCAAATTCAAGAACCCAGAGCCCGGTCTTCGCCTTGCCCGACTGCATCGCGGTCTTTGCCGGCTTGAAGATTTTTGCTGACATATCCGAACGTACCCGATCCCGTTGTGGCGGCCATGCGTGCGGCCGTGTATCCGGGCCATTCCATAGCGCAGAATGCGGCGGAACGGAATGACCATCCGCCACAAAATTCCCGCGCCGGGCCGTTGTTCCGCGTCCGCGTCGCGTTGCCCGTCCTCAGCGCTTCAGGTGCCGCGTCAGGCGGAGTTCGAGCCAGGCCCAGAGATTGCGCAATGCCTCGACGATCAGGAGGTAGAGGAGCGCCGCCCAGATATAGGTCTGGTAGTCGAAGGTGCGGGAAAAGGCGCGGCGCGTCTCGCCCATCAGGTCGAAGACGGTGACGATGGCGACGATCGCCGATCCCTTGATCATCAGGATGATCTCGTTGCCATAGGGACGCAACGCCACGATCAGTGCCTGCGGCAGGATCACCTTGAAGAATGCGACGCGCGCCGGAAGCCCGAGCGAGGCAGCACCCTCGCGCTGGCCGCGCGGCACGCTCGCGATCGCGCCGCGCAGGATTTCGGCCTGATAGGCGGCGGTGTTCAGCGTGAAGGTGAAGAGCGCGCAATACCAGGCCTCGCGGAAAAACCACCAGAGCCCGACCGCCTGGAGTTCCGGCCGGAACGCGCCGAGCCCGTAATAGACGAGGAAGAGCTGGGTGATCAGCGGCGTGCCGCGAAAGAAATAGACATAGGTGAACGCCAGCCCGGAAAAGAACCGGTTCGTCGACATGCGGCCGAGCGCGACCGGCACCGAAAGCACGGCCCCGAGAAGGATCGACAGCGTCACCAGCGAGAGCGTCACGCCAAGCCCCGAGAGATAGGCCGGTCCGTAGCGCACGAACTTGTCGCTGTCCCACCCGCCGGTGACGGTGAGGAAGATGCCGACGGCGGCCGCGAGCCAGATGCCGAGCCAGACGGAACCGGCGAAACGGGCGAGCGTGTAGGGGCGGGGGGGCGCGGGCGGAGGGGCCTGCGGCGGCAGCATCACGGTGACATGGGTCATCGGCTCATCTCCGCGCGCCGGCTCCAGCGTTCAAGCGCGACGATCGCCACCGAGGAGAGCATGGACAGGATCAGGAACAGCAGGCAGGCGATGCCGAAGAACTGGAAGGCCTCCTTGGTGACGCGCGCGGCAATCCCGGTCTGGCGCAGGATGTCCGGCAGGCCGATGATCGAGACGAGGGCGGTGTCCTTCAGCAGCGCCATCCAGAGATTGCCGAGGCCCGGAAGCGCGATGCGCACCAGCTGCGGCAGGATGACCAGCAGCATCGTCCGGCTGCGGCGCAGGCCGAGCGCGTCGCCCGCCTCGTACTGCCCGTTCGGGATCGCCTTGAACGCCGAGAGCAGAACTTCGGAGCAATAGGCGGAGAAGACGACGCCGAGCGCGACCATGCCGGCGACGAACGGGTTCATCTCGAACTGGCCACCGAAGCCTAAGAGATCGAGGACGCGCTGCAGGCCGATCTGCAGCCCGTAATAGATGATGAAGAGCGTCAGAAGTTCGGGAAGGCCGCGGAACAGCGTGGTGTAGATGTTCGATGCGAGCCGGAGCGAGCGTTCGTCCGATTGCTTGGCGAGCGCGATCAGGAAGCCGAGCATGAGGCCGATCGGAAGCGTCGCGACCGCGAGCCCGGCCGTCACCATGAAGCCCGACGCGATCTCGTCGCCCCATCCCTCGCCGCTGCAGGCAAGCTGCGTGCCTTCACCGAAAAGCGTGAAGATGCCGATCGGCCCGCACAACGGATCGATCCAACTGAAAAGGGCGGCAAGATATCCGCTCATCGCTTCTGTATCCCCTGTCGTCCGGGTTTTTTCTCCCGGCTCTTTTCTGTGGTGCCCTGCCAACGAAAACGGCGGAAGACCTGGTCTTCCGCCGTCTCGTCAATGCCGCGTCGATCCGCGCGCCTCGTCTTTCAGGCTTCGTGCCGCCACGCGGATCGCCATCGTCGCGCCTCAGCCGCCGTAGACGTCGAAGGCGAAATACTTCTCGTTGATTTCCTTGTATTTTCCGTTTGCGCGAATCGCATCGATCGCGGCGTTGAACTTTTCGCGCAGCGCATCCTCGCCCTTGCGGATGGCGATGCCGGCGCCCTCGCCGTTGATGACCGGGTCGATCGGCAGGGTGCCGAGCAGTTTGCAGCAGGCGCCGTCATCGCTCTTCAGCCATTCCGACAGAACGACGACGTCGTCGATGACGGCATCGATGCGGCCGTTGGCGACGTCGAGCTTGTATTCGTCGGCGGTCGGATAGAGCTTGAGGTCGGAGTCCTTCATATGCGCTTCGGCATAGTTCGAATGGGTGGTCGAGGATTGCGCGCCGAGCGTCTTTCCGGCAAGGGCGGCGGCGGTCGCCTCGGTGATGTCGCTGTCCTTCGGCACCGCGATCGCAGGCGGCGTGTTGTAATATTTGTGGGTGAAGTCGACCTGTTCCTTGCGTTCCGCCGTGATCGACATCGATGCGACGATGGCGTCGAACTTCTTGGCGATCAGCGCCGGGATGATGCCGTCCCAGTCCTGCGTCACGAAGGTGCACTCGGCCTTCATTTCCTCGCAGAGCGCCTTGGCGATGTCGATGTCGAAGCCCGACAGCGTGCCGTCGGCGGCGAGCGCGTTGAAGGGCGGGTAGGCGCCCTCGGTACCGATCACGATCTTCTCGCCCTCGGCCAGTGCGGTGCCGGCGGTGGCCATCAGCATGACGGCCGATGCCGCGGCGGCGAGACGTTTGGAGATACGCATGATTATCCTCTCGGTTTGAAGCGGACGTCGCTTGTTGATCCTTGTTTCCGTTGCCCCTCGTCCGGCCCGGTGACGTCGCCTGTTTCGATATTCCTACGCTTCCGCGAAAAAAATCAACTGGGAATCGGTGTGCTGATGGAACGATTGCACAGGCCGGGCTTTAACGCGGACCGGCGCATCCGCGTCGCACGGGGACCTAACCTCGATGAACGATGCGTTCATCGCGAGTTAATGACGGGTATTTTAGACAATTCGACGATGACAGGCGGCGTGTCGCCCGTTCTCAGGACGAGCGGAAGGGTGCAACCGGTCCGCAGTGTCCGGACGGGACATGAAAATGCCGGCATGGCGGGCGAGGTGTCCCGACAAGGTGTCGCAGACAACGAGCGGTATATCCCTCGAAGGAGGAAACGGAAGATGACGATCAAATCCAGACTTTTCGCGACCGTCGCGATACCGGTGTTCACGATCACGTCGATCGTGCCGCCGGCGGCCTACGCCGCCGGCCTCGACCTGCGGTCCGGCGCCTATGAAGTCGCGCAGGCCGGCGACGAGGAAGAAGAGCTCCTGCGGCGCCAGCAACGCATCGAGGAGCGGCGCAAGCAGCGGGAAGAGCAGCGCGCCCGGCAGGGCGAGGGCGGCGGCGAGCAGGGCGGTGGCGACGATGCCGCCGAACAGCGCCGCCAGCAGCGCATCGAGGAACGTCGCAAGCAGCGGGAAGAGCAGCGTGCTCGCCAGGGCGAGGGCAATGCCGAACAGGGCGGTGGTGACGACGCCGCCGAACAGCGCCGCCAGCAGCGCATCGAGGAGCGGCGCAAGCAGCGGGAAGAGCAGCGCGCTCGCCAGGGCGAGGGCAATGGCGATCAGGGCGGTGGCGACGATGCTGCCGAACAGCGCCGCCAGCAGCGCATCGAGGAACGTCGCAAGCAGCGGGAAGAGCAGCGTGCTCGCCAGGGCGATGGCAATGCCGAGCAGGGCGGTGGCGACGATGCCGCCGAGCAGCGGCGCCAGCAGCGCATCGAGGAGCGGCGCAAGCAGCGCGAGGAACAACGTGCTCGCCAGGGCGAGGGCAATGCCGAGCAGGGCGGTGGCGACGATGCCGCCGAACAGCGCCGCCAGCAGCGCATCGAGGAACGTCGCAAGCAGCGCGAGGCGCAGCAGCAGGGCGAGGATGCCGGCGGCAAGGCCGAGCAGGCCGGCGAAGCGCGCGATCCCGATGCCATCCGCCAGGAGCGCCGCGACGCGCGGATCCGCCAGAGGGTTGAGGAACGGCGCAAGCGCCAGGAAGCGCAGGGCAACCGCGTCAACGAGGATGGCGAGGTCGTTCTTCCCGTCAAGAACGGCGCGGCGGTGCTCGACAGCGACAAGCGCGCCGACGATCGCGAGATGAGCGCGGAGCGCCGGGCCGAGCGCGAGAGGCGGATCGAGGAGCGTCGCAAGCGCCTCGATGCGCGCCGCCAGCAGACGCGCGACGTCACGCCCGGTTCGGACGCGGATGCCCAGGGTGTGATCGATGAGGACGGCCGCATCCGCCGCCGCGATCCCGTGCGCATCGGCTCGATCATTTCGGAAGAAGGACGCCGCATCGACGGCCGACCGGAATATCGCGAGCCCGACGGCTACCGCATCGACCGTCGCCTGGACGATGACCGCGAGGTCTTCCGCATCGGGCCGGATATCTGGGTGCGCGGCGACGAGGACCGCCGCCTCGGCCGCGGCGCCGAGGAGACCTATGTCGAGCGGCTGCCGCGGGGCCGCGTCCGCGAGACGATCATCCGCCCGAACGGCGTGCGCATCATCACCATCCGCAATGCCTATGGCGACGTGGTGCAGCGTTCGCGCCTGGAGCGCGACGGTCGCGAATACCTGCTCGTCTATTCGCCCGAGGCCGATGCCGGCCGGCCGCCGGCGGTGCGCGAGATCTATGACGACCTGCCGCCGATGGAGCTCGAAATCCCCGTCGAGGACTACATCATCGACACGTCGAGCAACCCCGACCGCGACTACTACCAGTTCCTGCGCGAACCTCCGGTCGAGCAGGTGGAGCGGGTCTATTCGCTCGACGAGGTGAAGTATTCCGCCCGCGTCCGCGACAAGGTCCGCCGTATCGACCTCGATACGATCACCTTTGCCACGGGCAGCGCGGAAGTGTCGAAGGCGCAGGCCGCGACGCTGCGCAAGCTCTCCGACGCGATCCTGAAGGTGCTCGACAACGACCCGTCCGAGACCTTCCTGATCGAAGGCCATACGGACGCGGTCGGCAGCGACGAGTCGAACCTGATCCTGTCGGACGAGCGGGCGGAATCGGTCGCCGAGGTGCTGACGGACGTCTATGGCGTGCCGCCGGAGAACCTGACGACGCAGGGCTATGGCGAGCGTTACCTGAAGGTGAACACGCAAGGTCCCGAGCAGCTCAACCGCCGCGTCACCATCCGCCGCGTCACCGCGCTCGTGAAGCCGGTGGCGAGCGCCAAGCAGTAATCCTGCACGCGCATCATCGTAAAGAAAGCCGCCGGGTGCCGATCCGGCGGCTTTTTCGTGTCGTCCGAGTCACTTTATCGGGTGGGCGTCAGGCCCGTGACCTGTTCGGCGAAATCGGCGAGCGCCTGCGTGTCGTCGAGATCGAAGACCGGCAGTCCGCCGGCATCCTCGACCGGATGGTCGGTGGCGATGGCGCGGATGAAGGGATCCGTCGGGGCGAGCGGCTCGCGGTTGCGCGCGTCGCGCCGGCGCGCCTCGATCTTCGGCACGGGCTCGCGCTTGTAGCCCTCGATCAGCACGAGGTCGCAAGGGGCGAGCCGCGCGAGGATCTCGTCGAAGGCGGGCTCCGCGGCGCCGCGCAGCTCGTGCATGATGGCGAAGCGCGTGCCGGAGACGATCGCGACCTCGTGCGCCCCCGCCTCCCTGTGGCGGAAACTGTCGGCGCCGACCTTGTCGATGTCGAAATCGTGATGGGCATGCTTGATCGTCGACACCCGGTAGCCGCGCCGGGTGAGTTCGGCGACGAGCCGCACGGCAAGGCCCGTCTTGCCGGAATTCTTCCAGCCTGCGATGCCGAGGATCTTCGGCCCCATGGTCAAGCCTCCCCGTTTTCGTCGCCGCCTGTCCGGCCGGCGATCCAGGCTTCGGCGGTGCGGTGGTTTTCCGGCGTGTTGATGTTGAAGAAGGGATCGAAGGCGCCGGTCGCCGGAAAATCGACCGTCGCGCCGTCATTGATGGCAATGAAGTGGCGGACCCGGCGCGTGTCGTCGGTGGCGATGAAGCGCGCGAGCGGCTCGGCGAGCGTGACGGGCCAGAGGGCGAAGACCGGATGCAGCATCCCGCCGCATGCCGCGACCGCAATCCGGCCGCGCGCCGCGTCCGTCAGCCGCCGGACGAGATCGGCGGGAAAGAAGGGCGCGTCCACCGGAACTGTGACGGCATGGGCCATGCCTCGCGCCCGCGCGTCCAGAAGGGCGGTCAGCACGCCGGCGAGCGGGCCCGGCCGGCCGGCGACGACATCCGGCAGGAGGGGCGTTCCCGGCGGAAGACCGGGAAGGAACGCCTCGTTGCTGTTGACGACGACGAAACCCGTCTGCCGCGCGAGCCGGGCGACGACGCGGGCGACGAGGGGTTCGCCGGCAAGCGCAAGGCCGGCCTTGTCCTCCCCCATGCGCGAGGAGAGGCCCCCGGCGAGCACATAGCCGGGAACGGTCATTGGCGTGCCGCGCCGCGCCCGCCCGGCGAAAGGACGAAGAGACAGGCGAGGATGCCGAGGAGGCTCGATGCCGCCATGATGGCGAGAAGCGGATAGATGCCGGTCTCGACGCTGAGCACGGCGCCCGAGAGCGCCGAAAGCGCCGCCCCGCCGCCGATCGTCAGCGCGCCGCCGAGCCCGGAGGCAGAGCCGGCGAGTTCCGGCCGGACGCTGACGATGCCGGCATTGGCGCTCGGCAGCGCGACGCCGTTGCCGACGCCGATCAGCACCATCGGCCCGAAGAAGGTGAGCGGCGATGCGTGTCCCGAAAGGAAGAAGGCCGCGGCGATGAGCGTGCCCGCCAGCGCGATCAGCCCGCCCGACAGCATCATCGTGCCGATGCCGAGGTGCCGGGCGTGGCGGCCCGACACATAGTTGCCGACCATGTAGCCGAAGGCGATCGGGAAGAACCACAGGCCGAGCGCCGTCGGCGTCATGTCGAGCAGAACCGTGCCGACGAAGGGGGCGCCGCCGAGAAAGGAGAAGAACACCCCGGAGGCAAAGGTCGTGGTCAGCGTGTAGGCCCAGAAGCGGCCGGAGCCGAGCAGGGCCGGATAGGCATGGAACTGCGCCGCGAAGCTCTCCGGCCGGTTCCGGTTCGTTTCCTTGAGGTCGAGCCAGACGACGGCGAGCACGGCGAGGCCGAAGGCGAAGACGAGGACGAAGGTCGATTGCCACGGAAAGACATCGACCAGCAGCCCGCCGAGCACGGGGCCGACCATCGGCACGATGGTCATGCCCATCGTCACATAGCCGATCATCGACGCCGCCTCCTCCATCGGCACCATGTCGCGCACGATGGCGCGAGACAGGACGAGCCCGGCGATCAGCGTCGTCTGGACGAAGCGGCCGGCGAGGAAGAGCTGGATCGAGGGGGCGAGGATGCAGACGACGGTGGCGACGAGAAAGATCGCGAGGCTTGCGATCAGCACCGGCCTGCGGCCGAAGCGGTCGGAGAGGGGGCCGAGCAGCAGCTGCAGGATCGCGGTTCCCGTCAGGTAGCCGGACAGCGTCAGCTGGATCGTCGCATAGCTCGTGTCGAATCCGCGCGCCATCGCCGGCAGCGCGGGAAGGAAGATGTTCATGTTCAGCGCGCTGAGGCCGGCGATCAGCACCAGCGTGACGATGTGGGGCGGTGTCGTGCGGTCGAGAAAGCGTGGCGTCTGCATGCCCTGGTTCCGAGCCCCGTTCATTTCGGCGATCCGGGAGAGGAGACGCGGGCGACCGGCGTCGCACCCCGCCGTCTTTCCCGATGGAAGGTGTAGAGACCGGACGTAACGATGATGGCGATGCCGACGACCATCGTCCGATCCGGGAGCTCGGCAAAGACGAGCATGCCGATGCCGATCGACCAGATCAGGCTCGTATAGCGGAAAGGCGCGATCAGGGAAATCTCGCCGGTGCGCATCGCCATGACGATGCACTGGTAGCCGAGGAGCAGGAGCACGCTCGCGACCGCCAGATGGCCGAGCTCGGCGGCGCCGACCGGCTGCCAGCCGCCGAGCGGCATGATCAGCAGCCCGCCGGCAAGGGTGATGACGGCCGCGGTGACGGCGCTGATGAGGAGGGAGGGGATCTCGAGCGGGATCCGGCGGGTGCAAAGGTCGCGCGTCGCGGCGAAGACGACGCTGAGGATCGCGGCGAGCGCGGCGAAGCCGAAACCGTCCGGGCCTGGCCTCAGCACGACGAGGACACCGGCAAAACCGGCGAGGATCGCCAGCCAGCGCCGCCAGCCGACCGGCTCCTTGAGAAACAGCGCGGCGCCGAGCGTGACCGCGAGCGGCAGCGCCTGCAGGATCGCCGAGGCGTTGGCGAGCGGGATCCGGCCGAGCGCGTAGATATAGCTGACGGAGGCGATGACCTCGGCGGCGATGCGCAGCGCCACCGCCGGCAGCGCCAGCACGGAGAGCGGCCGGAGCGCGCCCATGTGCCGGGCGATGAGGAAGACGAGGAGCGTCGTCAGCAACCCGCGCACGAACATGATCTGCCCGGCATTCATGGCGCCGCTGACCGACTTGACCAGCGCATCGTTCAGCGTGAAGCCCGCCATGGCCAGGCACATGAACAGGGCGCCGCGAAGATTGGCGGAAGTGGGCATCGGTCAGTCCACCGGGTCGGCGCCCGCTACGGCGGAAAAGGCTACGGGTCGTGACGCTGCGTAGACCAGCTGACGTTGCGAAAGCAATCGCCAAATTCGGCCTTTTCCATCGAACGGGCCCGGACCGGGCCGGTCGCGGGCAGCCCTCACGGCGGGCCTCAACCGCCCGTCACGCTCATATGCCGGCGCACGGCGGGAGCGTTCGCGCGCCGGTCGATGACGAAGTCGTGGCCCTTCGGCTTGCGGCCGATGGCGCCGTCGATCGCCGCGCTCAAAAGCGCGTCGTCGTCGGATGCCCTGAGCGCCGCGCGCAGGTCCGCCGCATCCTCCTGGCCGAGGCACATATAGAGCGTGCCGGTGCAGGTCAGCCGGACGCGGTTGCAGCTTTCGCAGAAATTGTGGGTCATCGGCGTGATCAGGCCAAGCCGCCCACCGGTCTCGGCGATGGTGACGTAGCGGGCTGGCCCGCCGGTGCGATAGGGATTGTCGACGAGCGTGAATGTTTCCTCGAGCCGGGCGCGCATCTCGGAAAGGGGCATGTAGCGGTCGAGGCGGTCTTCCCCGGTCTCGCCGAGCGGCATCGTCTCGATCAGCGTCAGGTCCATGCCGCGCCCGTGCGCGAAGCGAAGGAGATCGGGGATCTCGGCATCGTTGAGGCCCCGCAGCGCCACCGCATTGATCTTGACGTGCAGTCCGGCCGCCTGTGCCGCATCAAGCCCTTCCATGACGCGCGCGAGATCGCCCCAGCGGGTGATCTGGCGGAAGAGGTCGGGTTTCAGCGTGTCGAGCGAGACGTTGATGCGGCGTACGCCGAGCCCGGCAAGGTCCGCCGCGTGGCGGGCGAGCTGCGAGCCGTTCGTCGTCAGCGTCAGCTCCTCCAGCGCGCCGCTTTCGAGGTGGCGCGACAGCGCCTTGACGAGGAACATCACGTTCTTGCGCACCAGCGGCTCGCCGCCCGTCAGCCGCAGCTTGCGCACGCCCTTGGCGATGAAGGCGGAACAGAGCCGGTCGAGCTCCTCGAGCGTCAGGAGATCCTTCTTCGGCAGGAAGGTCATGTCCTCGGCCATGCAATAGGTGCAGCGGAAATCGCAGCGATCCGTGACGGAGACGCGAAGATAGGTCACCGACCGGCCGAACGGGTCGATCATCGGCGCCCTCGTCGTCTCGCCGAGCGGGGTTCCCGACAGGGCGTCGGGCCGGGCAATCGTCATGTCTGAGCCTCCCTCGTCCTCCCCGGCCGCGCCATCGCGCCGCACCGGGCCGGGCCGCGCCCTTTCCTCTTTCCTTCATATAGAACGTTGACAGCCGCCCGCCAACGTTTTCAATCACGATCCTCACGCCGGCAGCGTCGCCGGACCTTCAAGACGGATGCAGCAGGGACGGACCGATGGGCGATGTGTGGCCGAGCGAACTGAAGATCTCCGGGGACCGGCGGACGCTGACCGTCTCCTTCGAAAACGGCGCCGTCGTCGCGCTGCCGGCGGAAATGCTCCGCGTGCTGTCTCCCTCAGCCGAGGTCCAGGGCCACGGCCCGGGCCAGGCGGTCACGGTCCCGGGAAAACGGAGCGTCGCCATCCGCACGGTGCAGCCGACAGGCAATTACGCGGTGCGCATCGGCTTCGACGACGGCCATGACAGCGGCATCTTTACCTGGACCTATCTCGACGAGCTGGGGCGGGAGGGGACCGAGCGCTTCGCCGCCTATGAACGCGCGCTCGCGGAGAAGGGGATGAACCGCGACACACCGGAGCGGCCGCGCTGACGCCGGCGCTTTCCGGCGTTGACTGTCTTAAGCCTGTCACCGGAACCGGTCACGCCGCCTCGACCGGACAAGAAAGGGCAAGACGATGACCATCATCCACTCGGTTGAGGACCTTCGACGCCATTACGGCGCGACGGCGGAGGCCTCGACCGCGAAGGTGACGCCGGCGCTGACGCCAGAATACCGCCGCATGATCGAGGCCTCGCCCTTCGTCGCGCTCGCGACCGTCGGTCCGGAAGGGCTCGACTGCTCGCCGCGCGGCGATGCGGACAGCGTCGTCAGGGTCGCGGACGCGAAGACGCTGCTCCTGCCCGACTGGCGCGGCAACAACCGGATCGATTCGCTCGAAAACATCGTCCGCGATCCGCGCGTGGCGCTGCTCTTCCTCGTTCCGGGCGTCACGACCGCGATGCGGATCAACGGCTCGGCGGTCGTCAGCGTCGATCCGGACCTGCTGACGTCCTTCGCCATGGAGGGAGCGCATCCGCGCAGCGTCGTCGTCATCACCATCCGGGAGGTCTATTTCCAGTGCGCCCGGGCGGTGATGAGGGCGGGGCTCTGGGATCCCGCGCGCTTCGTCGCGCCCGGGGCGCTGCCGACGCCGGGCGCGATGCTGAAAGCCGCGAAAGCCGGCTTCGACGGCGACACGTATGACAGCGATTGGCCGGGACGGGCGGCAAAGACGATGTGGTGAGCGACGGCGCGCGGACCCAGGCCTACTTGCGGTAGATGAGCCAGCTCTTGCCCGACTCTTTCTTCATTCCGTCCTCGAACAGCATGCTGCGGTTGCGGCCGGAATTCTTGGCGCAGTAAAGCGCGATGTCGGTCTTGTTGTAGAGGTCGATCGCGTCGTCGGCCGAGCCCCCCATGCAGATGCCGATCGAGATGGTGATCGGGCCGTAATTGACGCCGGTCTTCGAGTTCTTGAACGGCGTGATCGAGAGGGCGTTGCGGATGCGCTCGGCGATGGCAAGGCAATCCTCCTCGGTCGAATCGGTGATGATCATCGCGAATTCTTCGCCGCCGGTCCGGGCGACGAACTGGTCGCGACGCAGGTTCGTGCGGATGATCGTCGCCACGGTCGCGAGAATCTTGTCGCCGACCGGATGGCCGTAGGTGTCGTTGATCTTCTTGAAGTGGTCGATGTCGGCGACGAGCAGCCCGGTCGTGGCGCGGGTCTGTTCGGACGTGAAGATCGCCGCCAGCTTCTCGTCGAAGGCGCGCCGGTTGGCGAGGCGGGTGAGCGAATCCGTGTTGGCGATGCGCTTGTACTCGTCGAGCTCCTGGCGGATCACCTCCATCTCGAAGGACTTCTGCACGACGTTCTCCACCCGGTCCTTGCCCTGGGACATGGTGTCCTCGGTGGCTTCGCTGATGATGGTGATGGCGTTGCGCAGGAGTTCGGAGCTTGTCTGGCTCTTCGTCGTGATGTTGCTGTAGGTGTCGCCGAGCACCCTGTTGTAGGTCTCGAGCGCGTTCTGTTCCTCGCGCAGCAGCTTCAGGAGGTCGGTGAGCTGGGAGACAATGCTCTGGTGGGCGCGGTCGATGCCGATCGGGCGATGGTGCTGGCTGAAATACTGCTGTCCGATCGCGTCGAGTTCTTCCTGGGTCGCCCGGCTTCCGAGCGCCGCCAGTTCCTTGGTCAGGCGCGGATTGGAACCGATATAGGCTTCATAATAGAGTTCGTAATTGCGCGGGATCGGCGGGACGCCCATGACCCGCATCGCATGGGTCACCTGGGCGGCGATATCCGGGACCTGTACTTTCGCCGAGGCGGCTGCAGATGCCATCACCCGAACTCCCTTTGAACATACGCATTGTCGCCAGGCCGGCGGCGGTCCGCCCGCGCGGGAACCACCGGAAACGGGTCCGGCGCGTGCCTCCCCCGAGGCCGCCGGGGCCTTCGCCCCGAGTGCTGCCAGTGTTAGGGATAAATGCTTTGAGAAGTCTTAACGGTTCGCGTGGCAGGGCGAGCGCGATAAAAATATGATTATTTCAGGATGTTCGAAAACGCGCACCATTTCAGGTTGTTGCGGCGGGCGGCGAAGGGGCCCGGCGGCAAGGCCGGGCCTGTCTCACCTTAGGATGGGCTGATCATCGTTTCCGGGCGGACCACGGCATCAAACTCCGCATCGGTGACGTAGCCGCCGCCGACGGCCTCCTCGCGCAGGGTCGTGCCGTTCTTGTGCGCGGTCTTGGCGATCTTCGCCGCGTTGTCGTAGCCGATCTTCGGCGCGAGCGCCGTGACGAGCATCAGCGAGCGATCGAGCGCGGCCTTGATGTTGTCCTCGCGCGCCTCGATGCCGACGACGCAGTTGTCGGCAAACGAGACCGCCGCGTCGCCGAGGAGCTGCACCGACTGGAGGAAGTTGTAAGCCATCAGCGGATTGAAGACGTTGAGTTCGAAATGGCCCTGGCTGCCGGCGAAGGTGAGTGCTGCGTGGTTGCCGAAGACCTGGATGCAGACCTGCGTCAGCGCCTCGCACTGGGTCGGGTTGACCTTGCCCGGCATGATCGAGGAGCCCGGCTCGTTTTCCGGCAGCGACAGTTCGCCGAGGCCGGAGCGGGGGCCGGAGCCGAGGAAGCGGATGTCGTTGGCGATCTTGAAGAGGGCGGCGGCGGCCGAATTGATCGCGCCGTGGCTGAACACCATCGAATCATGCGCGGCGAGCGCCTCGAACTTGTTCGGCGCGGTGACGAAGGCGATGCCGGTAATCGCGGCGATCTCTTCGGCTACCTTTTCTGCGAAGCCGACCGGCGCGTTGAGACCGGTGCCGACCGCGGTGCCGCCCTGGGCGAGTTCGCAGAGGCCCGGAAGCGTCATCTCGATGCGCCGGATCGACGAGGCGACCTGGGCCGCGTAGCCGGAAAATTCCTGGCCGAGGGTTAGCGGCGTCGCGTCCTGCGTGTGGGTGCGGCCGATCTTGATAATGTGGTCGAAGGCCTTCACCTTGGCCTCGAGCGCGGCGAGCAGGTGCTTCAGCGCCGGCAGCAGCCCGTGGACGATGCGCTCGGCGCAGGCGATGTGCATGGCCGTCGGATAGGTGTCGTTCGACGACTGGCTCATGTTGACGTGGTCGTTCGGATGCACGGGCTTCTTCGAGCCCATCACGCCGCCGAGAAGCTCGATCGCCCGGTTGGAGATCACCTCGTTGGCGTTCATGTTGGACTGCGTGCCGGAGCCGGTCTGCCAGACGACGAGGGGGAAGTGGTCATCGAGCGTGCCGTCGATCACCTCCTGCGCTGCCCGGACGATGGCATCGCCGACGGCGGGATCGAGGCGGCTGAGCGCCATGTTGGCGCGGGCGGCGGCCTGCTTGACGATGCCGAGCGCGCGGACGACAGACAAAGGCTGCTTTTCCCAGCCGATCTTGAAATTGCCGAGCGAACGCTGCGCCTGCGCGCCCCAATAGCGCGAGGCATCGACCTCGATCGGGCCGAACGTGTCTGTTTCGATGCGGGTTGACGTCATCTCGATCCCTGCCTTCGTGCTCGCGGATGCGGAAATAGCGGAGGGCGGCGACCCACCCCCTGCCGCTCGGCCCTCTCTCTGGCTGAGCCCGGCCGCCTTGTAAAGGGGCAGGCGGCCGGGCCGCCTCAGACGATCGTCGGTCTGGCTTGACGCAAACGTGATGTTTCTGCCACGGCGAATCGCTGTCGGATGCGCAAATAATTCCCCTCCCTGCTTCGTCATTGTCGTGGCCGGTGGTCAGGGCTAAGGCTCGGTTGCGTTACCGATTCATTCACCAAGCCTTGTCATAACGGAAGGGCGTGCCGGGTCGGTCCGGCCGGGGCGCGCGGGCGACAAGACGGGAACGAGACGATTTCATGGGCATGATCAGAACCGCAGCACTTCTGGCACTCCTCGCGGGAACGGCGGTCGCGACCGTCGACGTTCGCCCCTCGGCGGCGATCACGCTGATGGACCTGATCCGGGGCGGCAAGAAGCGCGTGGTCGCCGAAGAGCCTGCAAGCCTGCCGGGGGTCGATGCCGGCGTAGCCTATCCCGAGGCGCAGCCGGCAAAGCCGAAGGTCGCCGCCAAGCCGCTGCCGCGCGTCACCGGGCCGCAATACTACACTTACAAGGCGCCGGCGCTGCGCGCGGTCGACACGGGCAAGCTCGTCGATCCCGTCTATACCGGCTCGCTCGATGCCTCGGCGGCGGCGCATGCCGCCGAAAACCCGATCCGTCCCTATCTCGCCGACGTCAAGGTGATGGCGGAGGGCGATGTCGCGGCGGCGCTGGAGGCATTCTATGCCGGCCATCCCGATTTCCTCTGGGTCGACGAGACGGGCCCGAACGACCGTGCCCGCGCGGTGATCGCCGTGCTCGCCGCCGCCGACACGGTCGGCCTCGATGCCGCCGACTATGCGGTCGCGCTGCCGGAAACCGCGCTCGATCCGCTCGATGCCACCGCCCGGCAGAAGGAACTCGCCCGTTTCGAGCTCGCGCTTTCGGCCGCCGCGCTGACCTACATGCGCGACACCGTGCGCGGCCGCATCGATCCGAACCGGATTTCGGGTTACCACGATTTCGTCCGCAAGCCCGTCGATCTCGCCCGCGTCGTCACGGTTCTCGCGGCGAGCCATGCGCCCGCCGCCTATATCGCCAGCCGCACGCCGTCCGGCCCGGAATTCGCCGCGCTCAAGGCTGAACTCCAGAGGCTGAGGGCGGAAAACGGCGCGGACACCGTCATCCGCATCGCGCCCGGGACGGTGCTGAAGCCGGGCGAGAGCAATGCGGAGCTCGCCAACATCGTCGCGGCGATCCGCGCGCGCGGATCGGACGCGCTGAAGGCGGCGCACGCGGCGACGCTTGCGGCCTATGCGGCGACGCCGGACTATACGCCGGACCTCGTGGCGCTGGTCGAGGCCTTCCAGGCGGAACACGGGTTGAAGCCGGACGGGATCGTCGGTCGCGCCTCGATCCGCGTGCTGACCGGCGGCGACACGTCCGCGAGCAAGATCGACAAGGTGCGGATCGCCATGGAGCAGGCGCGCTGGCTGCCGGCCGATCTCGGCAGCCGCTACGTCTTCATCAACCAGCCGGCCTTCATGGCCTATTATCACGAGGATGATCGCGAGCAGTTTTCGATGCGCGTCGTCGTCGGCTCAAAGTCGAACCAGACCTATTTCTTCGAGGACGAGATCCAGACGGTCGAATTCAACCCCTATTGGGGCGTGCCGCAGTCGATCATCATCAACGAGATGCTGCCGAAGCTGCGCAACGATCCGAGCTATCTCGACCGGATGGGCTACCAGGTCGAGCTCGGCGGTCGTCCCGTCTCGTCGTCTGCGGTCAACTGGCACGGCTCGACCAGCGGCGTCGCCGTCCGCCAGCCGCCCTCGAGCGACAATGCGCTCGGCGAGCTTAAGATCCTCTTCCCCAACGCCCATGCGATCTACATGCACGACACGCCGTCGAAGAGCTTCTTCAAGAAGGACATGCGGGCGCTGAGCCATGGCTGCGTGCGCCTTGCCGAGCCGCGCAAGATGGCGGCCGCCGTCCTCGGCATCAGCGTCGACGACGTCGCCAAGGAGATCGCCGGCGGGCGCAACAAGGCGCGCCAGCTCTCGCAGAAGATCCCCGTCTATGTGTCCTATTTCACCGCCTGGCCCGACAAGGACGGCCGGGTCGAATATTTCGACGACGTCTACGAGCGCGACGGCTACATGCAGCGCGCGATCGAGGCGACCCGCGCGGCCCGCAGCGCGCGCAGCTAGGGCATGTCCAGCCGAGGCGGGATCGCTTCGGCGCCGGACAATGCGGCAGAAACAAAAGGAGAGAGCACGTCCGATGAACCGGTGTTCACCGAACGTGTTCTAGCGGGCCGGAGCGTTGCGTGCGGACATGAGCCGGAGCACCAGCGCGGCGTCGAGCTGGTCGAAATGCTCGATCAGCGCGTCCGGCTCGAGATCGGCAACCGGAACGTCGGAATAGCCGAAGGGCACGCCGATCGACGGGATGCCGGCATGGCGGGCGCCGAGAATGTCCGAACGGCTGTCGCCGATCATCACCGCGTGCTGCGGCGATCCACCCGCCATCGCGATCGTTCCGAGAATATGGCCGGGGTCGGGCTTGCGCACGGGAAACGTGTCGCCGCCGGCGATCGCCGCGAAGAGATGGCCGAGGCCGAGGGTGTCGACCAGCGTTCGCGCCAGCCTCTCCGTCTTGTTGGTGCAGACGGCAAAGACCATGCCGTCGCGGCCCAGCCGCTCGATCGCCTGGATGACACCCGGATAGGGCAGCGACAGGCCCGGCATCGACCCTTCGTAGAAATCGAGAAATTCCTTCAGTTGCCAGGCGAGCGTCTCGTCGTCGAGCGGCCTGTCCCTGAGACGGAAGGTGCGCTCGATCATCGCTCGCGCGCCATGGCCGACGAGATGGGTCAGGTCGTCATAGGTCACCGGTTCCATCCCGGCCTGGCCGACGGCATGGTTGAGGCTGGCGATGAGATCGGTCGCGGTGTCGACCAGCGTGCCGTCGAGATCGAAAAGAATGGTCGGTCGGGTCAAGAAGGGTGTTCCGTGGGTTCCGTGGGTTCCGGCCGGGACGCGCGCCGATCGTGCGGGCGTTCCGCCTCGGCGGGGCGTTCGAGGGCGACCGGCCGTCTCGCGCGCGGTCCCGGGCTTGAGGTTTCTAAAGGGTCTATAGGCGTGTGGTCGTCCCCGGCGCAATCCCGAGCATGAGGGGGCGACACGGCCCCGCATTTGTGTCTGCCCGCCGAATTGGACTTTTGTTTGCGCGGTCCAGCGTGTAAGTCTCTCACCGGTTTGGCGGGCGGGCTCTCGGGCCGGTGCGCGCTCAGTGACGGAAGGCGAGAGGAGGCGCATGGACCCGCTTCAGATGAAGATCAAGGCCGCGGCGGCGGCGTTGGAACATGTCGGGGACGGCATGCGGCTTGGCATCGGCACCGGTTCGACGGCCAATGAATTCGTCCGGCTGCTGGCAGAGAGGGTCGCCGGAGGATTGAAGATCATCGGCGTGCCGACCTCCGAGCGCACCGCTCGGCTCTGCCTGGAGCTCGGCGTACCGCTGCAGTCGCTCGACGAGTGCCCGGAGCTCGATCTGACCATCGACGGCGCCGACGAGGTCGACGGCGCGCTGAGCCTGATCAAGGGCGGCGGCGGCGCGCTGCTGCGCGAGAAGATCGTCGCGGCGGCCTCGAAGCGGATGATCGTCATCGCCGACGAGACGAAGACGGTCGACACGCTCGGCGCCTTCAAGCTGCCGATCGAGGTCAATATTTTCGGCCTGGCGGCGACGCGGCTCGCGGTCGAGGCGGCGGCGCGCCGGCTCGGACTTTCGGGCGAGATCGTCGTGCGCGCCTCCGGCGACGGGCCGTTCACCACCGACGGCGGGCACTATATTCTCGATGCATCTTTTGGCCGCATTCCTGATGCAGGTGCGCTGGCGCAGGCGCTGAACGACATTCCCGGCGTGGTCGAGCACGGCCTGTTCATCGGCATCGCGACGCTCGCGATCATCGCGGGTCCGCAGGGCGTGCGGGTGATGACGCCGCAGTGACGTGCCGGCGTCCCGAATGAAGCCGGTGATGAAGACATGCGCTCGAGGCAGGCGGATCGCGTCCACCCCTCGCGCGGGCGAACCGACAGGAGCTTTGACAGTATGACCAGATTTGCAGGCGCAGGCCTCTCCCTCGCAGCCGCGTTCGCCTTCCTCTGCGGCGTATCGACCGCGGGCGCCCAGGATGTGAATGCGGAGCAGCTGAAGGCGGCGCGGGCGACGATCGGCGCGCTCGGCGCGACCAACGCCTTCGACAACATCCTGCCGAACCTCGCCGCGCGGCTGAAGAACGCGCTGATCCAGGAGTCGCCGAACTTCCAGGACGTGATCACCAGCGCCGTCGACGAGAAGGCGATCGGCCTTGCGCCGCGCCGTGCCGACCTCGAGAACGAGGCGGCCGCGATCTATGCCAAGACGTTCACGGTGGAAGAGCTGAACGCGATCGCCGCCTTCTACAATTCGCCGGCCGGCAAGAAGCTGCTGAACGACGGGCCGATCGCGGCGCGCGAACTGCTGAGGGCCGCCGACATCTGGGCCGCGGGCGTCTCGCGCGACCTGAACACCGAGGTGACGAAGGCGCTGGAGCCGACGGTCGGCGCTGCGGTCCCGACCGACGCCATCGCGCCGGGCGAGCTCGTTCCCAAGCAGTGATCACCGGCGCCGCAAAAGGCGCGAAGAACGGCGAGCGACATGACCAGTTACGACTATGACCTCTTCGTCATCGGCGGGGGATCGGGCGGTGTCCGCAGCGCCCGCGTCGCCGCCTCGCTCGGCCGCAAGGTCGCCATCGCGGAGGAATTCCGCTATGGCGGAACCTGCGTGATCCGCGGCTGCGTGCCGAAGAAGCTCTATGTCTATGCCTCGCAGTTCTCCGAGCATTTCGAGGATGCGCGCGGTTTCGGCTGGGACGTCGGCGAGGCGCGCTTCGACTGGAAGCGCCTTGTCGCCGCAAAGGACGCGGAGATCACGCGGCTGGAAGGCCTCTATCGCAAGGGGCTGGACGGCGCCGGCGCGACCATCCTCAACAGCCGCGCGGAACTGGCCGGCCCGAACGCGATCCGCCTCGCGGCGACCGGCGAGACCGTGACGGCCGAGCGCATCGTGATCGCCACCGGCGGCCGTCCCTTCGCGCTTCCCGAAGTCGAGGGTCACGATCTCTGCATCTCCTCGAACGAGGCATTCGACCTGCCGGAGCTGCCCGGCTCGATCCTGATTGCCGGCGGCGGCTACATCGCCGTCGAATTCGCCAACATCTTCCATGGTCTCGGCGTCGACGTGACGCTGATCTACCGTGGCAAGGAGATCCTGTCGCGCTTCGACCATGATCTGAGGCGCGGCCTTGCGGCGGCGATGACCCGCAAGGGCATCCGCATCGTGACGGAAGACGTGATCGCGTCGATTGCCAGCGACGAGGCCGGGCGGCGGATCGTGCGCACGCGCCGGGGCGAGGAGATCGCCGTCGACCAGGTGATGCTCGCGATCGGCCGCGTGCCCAACACCGAAGGCCTCGGCCTTGAGGCCGCCGGCGTCAAGACCGACGACAAGGGCGCGATCCTCGTCGACGCCTTCTCGCGCACCAGCGCCCCAGGCATCTACGCGATCGGCGACGTCACCGACCGCGTGCAGCTGACGCCGGTCGCGATCCACGAGGCGATGTGCTTCATCGAGACCGAATACAAGGGCAACCCGACCTCGCCGGACCACGACCTGATCGCGACCGCCGTGTTCTCGCAGCCCGAGATCGGCACCGTCGGCATGACGGAAGCGCAGGCGGGCGAGGCCTATCCGCATGTCGAGGTCTACCGCGCCGACTTCCGTCCGATGAAGGCGACGCTGTCGGGCCGGGAGGAGCGGATGATCATGAAGCTGCTCGTCAACGGCGCCGACCGCAAGGTCGTCGGCGTCCACATCCTCGGCCACGACGCCGGCGAGATGGCGCAGCTCCTCGGCATCACGCTGAAGGCGGGCTGCACCAAGGACGATTTCGACCGGACAATGGCCGTCCACCCGACGGCCGCCGAGGAACTCGTCACCATGTACAGGCCGAGCTACATCTTGCGTGACGGCGTGAAGGCGGAGGCGTGATGCAGGCGCCGTTCGCCCGGCGGATGATGCTGCTGGCCGAGGACGAGGCGGCGCTCGGCGGCGAAGCCGGCGGCGGCGGGCGCAACTGGACGCTCATTCTCACTTTCGGCATCATCGGTGTCGTCATGCTGGCGACGGTGGCCTCCATCCTCTATTCGGCCTACCTTCTCGCCGGCATCCTGTTCGGCTTCCTCTGAAAAACGCATCGACCCGGCGCCTTTCGGCACAGGGTCTCGCGCTTTGTGTGACGCAGGCGCGCTCAGCTTGCGAGGCGCGGGCTCTTGATCGTCTTGATGAACAGTGCGCGCATGGCCTCGGCAATCCCCTGGCTCGGCGTGACCTCGAAGAACAGTCCGTCCGAGGCGCAGGCCTCCATGTTCGTCGCGATCTCGCTCTGGAAGGGGCGGATCCAGCTGTTGTACCAGCTGTTCGTCGGCAGTGGCAGGTAGGTCGTGTAGAGCACGGCGATCTTGATGCCGCGCGCCTTCAGCGCCTGGCAGGCTCTGACATCGATCGGTTCCTGGCACCGCGTGGCCCCTGCCAGCCGTTTCGTGCAGTTCGACGCCTTGGAACTGTCACCGACGCCGTCGGAGACGAAGAAGACGATCTTCTGCCGGTCTGTGATCGAATCCCCGGTGCCGGGCGTGTCGATGACGCTGTTCACCTGCGAGAACGCCTTGTCGAAGCTCGTCTGCTGGTCGTTGTCGTAGTTCTGGTAGGGAATGCTCATCAGGCCGATCTCAGTCGCCTTCTGCTTGACGTCGCGCAGGTTGTCGGTCAGCGGCGAGATGGTCTGCAGCGTGACGTTCTGGGCGTTCTTGCCGAAGGTGAAGGCGCCGACGCGGAACTGCTGGACGTATTTCTGCTGGCGGATCGCCTCGTCCATCAGCGCCGCCGTCGCCTGCGCCACCACGTCGATGCGGATCTTCGCGCCGATGCGCTTGGCGAGATGGTAGTAGCTGTTGGCGTTGTCGACGCCCGCCTCGGACACGATGTGGCAGGCGAAGGCGCAGGCATCCGGCGTGTTCTGCACCATCAGGTTGATGTCCGACGTCGTGGCGCCGAGCCCCATCGACGGCGTATTGTCGAGCAGCATGTAGAAATCCATGAAGGCGTTCGTCTGGTAGACGGCGGTCGCCGTTCCAGAAACCGTCAGGCTGTCCTTGCCGATGACCCGCAGCAGGCTGGTCGGGATGGTCATCTCGTAATGGATGACCGATTTGAGGTCGCGTCCGCTTTTCGTCACCACGGCGCTGACGGAAAGGTTGGAGAGGGCGAGTTCGGCGCTGCCGTTCGTGTCTTCAGGTGCCTGGCCGTTCGCGCGGGCGGCGGCGCGGAAGAAGGCCTTCGCGTCCTCTTCCGCAAGCGGCACCTCGCCGTTGCCGCTCATCGCCAGCGCCTGAAGCATGCCGACGGATCCTTCGGCAAGCACCGCGAGCGCCGCGGCGTCCGCACTTTCCTGCACCTCCGCGCGGGTCTGCAGCGCCCGTGTAAAATCGATCGACAGGCCGGCGATGCCGATCATCGGCACCATGCTGATCGCGGCCAGCATGCCGAAATTGCCCGACCGGTCGAGGAAAAGCGATTTGAACCGACGGCGCATGCGGGATCTCCGGCAATCGCGAAGCGGCCGGAGCGGCGTTCGGTCCGGCGGCGAGGCGTGTTGATGTGGTCTTGAAGTCTGACCGCCACGTTGCGTCGGAGAGTTTAAATATTGCCGAAGCAAATCGTTCGGATTTGAACGACTGTCGTTTTTGGCGCACCTTTGCGGCGCGCCGGGGCTCCCCTGGCACATTGACTTTGCATTCACCATCTGAAGGCTCTATAAGCCCGCATCCGCGCCCCGAGGGAAAGACGCCGGGACCGTCCGCCATCGATGCGGACGACGCGAAAGGCCGAAAGGCCCTTCGGCACGACGGGCGCACGGGAGAGGGCAGACCACGGGGCGTTGAGCGACAAGAGCCGCCCGCCAAGGACAGGTGACGACATGGTACAGAACTGGAACCCGACGAGCTGGCGGCAGAAGCCGATCAGCCAGGTGCCCGACTATCCGGAACAGGCAGCACTGGAGGCGGCCGAGGCGCAGCTTGCGACCTTTCCGCCGCTCGTCTTCGCCGGCGAGGCGCGCCGCCTGAAGTCCTCGCTGGCGAAGGTCGCCGAGGGCAAGGGTTTTCTGCTCCAGGGCGGCGATTGCGCCGAGGCCTTCGCCGAGCACGGCGCCGACACGATCCGCGACTTCTTCCGCGCCTTCCTGCAGATGGCGGTGGTGCTGACCTTCGGCGCCCAGCAGCCGGTCGTCAAGGTCGGCCGCATCGCCGGACAGTTCGCCAAGCCCCGCTCCTCGGGCATCGAGAAGCAGGGCGACGTCGAGCTGCCGAGCTATCGCGGCGACATCATCAACGGCATCGAGTTCACTCCGGAGGCGCGCGTTCCCAATCCGGAGCGCCAGATCATGGCCTATCGCCAGTCGGCCGCGACGCTGAACCTTCTGCGCGCCTTTGCCATGGGCGGCTACGCCAATCTCGAAAACGTGCATCAGTGGATGCTCGGCTTCGTCAAGGACAGCCCGCAGGCGGAGCGCTACAGGAAGCTCGCCGACCGGATCTCCGAGACGATGGATTTCATGCGCGCGATCGGCATCAATGCCGAGAGCAATCCGAGCCTGCGGGAGACCGATTTCTTCACCAGCCACGAGGCGTTGCTGCTCGGCTACGAGCAGGCGCTGACGCGCGTCGACTCGACCTCGGGCGACTGGTACGCCACGTCCGGCCATATGATCTGGATCGGCGACCGTACCCGCCAGCCGGACCATGCCCATGTCGAATATTGCCGCGGCATCAAGAACCCGCTCGGCCTGAAATGCGGGCCGTCGCTGTCGGCCGACGGGCTTCTGGAACTGATCGACATCCTCAACCCGGCGAACGAGGCGGGGCGCCTGACGCTGATCTGCCGCTTCGGCCATGACAAGGTCGCCGAGCACCTGCCGCGTCTCATCCGCGCCGTCGAGCGCGAAGGCAAGAAGGTCGTCTGGTCCTGCGATCCGATGCACGGCAACACGATCACGCTCAACAGCTACAAGACCCGTCCCTTCGAGCGGATCCTCTCGGAAGTCGAAAGCTTCTTCCAGATCCACCGTGCCGAGGGCACCCATCCGGGCGGCATCCATATCGAGATGACCGGCAAGGACGTGACCGAATGCACGGGCGGCGCCCGCGCGGTCTCCGGCGCCGATCTCGCCGACCGCTACCACACCCATTGCGACCCGCGGCTCAACGCCGACCAGGCGCTGGAGCTTGCCTTCCTGCTCGCCGAGCGGATGAAGGGCGGTCGCGACGAGAAGAAGCTGGCGGTCAACGGCTGAGGCGGCGATCAGCAGCGCTGACGGCGGCATCAGTCTTCGGCATTTGACGGGGCGCGGAGATCCGGAAAGGATGTCCGCGCCCCTTGTCTTTTGCGGAGATGCGCCATGAACCCACCGATCCACCACGGCCGCTGCGGCTGCGGCGCCGTCTCCTTCACGCTTTCGGGCGCGTTGCCCGCGGTTGGCTACTGCCATTGCTCGCAGTGCCGGCGGCAGACCGGCCTCTATTACGCCTCCGTGACGGTCGACAAGGGCGCGCTCGTCTGGGACGGGCTCGAACAGGCCTCGATCTACCGGTCGAGCGAGACGGCGGAACGGGGCTTCTGCCGCCGCTGCGGCTCGGCGCTGTTCTGGCGCGAGGACGGCGCCGGCGAGGTCTCGATCATGGCTGGCCTCCTCGACATGCCCTCCGGCCTTCAGGGCGGCTATCACATCCATTGCGACGACAAGGGCGACTTCTACCCGATCGCCGACGGCCTGCCGCAATTTGCGCGCGGGCGATCGTGACCGCCTACTGGACCAGCACCGGTCGGGCGCAGTCGACGGCCGTGACACGAACATCCGCCTCGCCGACGCGCACGCCGGCGACGAGGAGCAGGTTGTAGAGCAGCCTGTCGATCTGCGGCGTCACGGCCGCAAGCGTCTGGGCGAGCGCCTGCTGGATAAGGGTCGGCGTGACCAGGGTGATCAGCGGCAGGCGGATCTCGACGCGCAGGTTTTCGAGAAGGCTCTGCGTGGTCGAGGTGAGGATCTCGCGGGTCGAGACGGTCTTCACCGTGCCGGCGGCGATCTCGGCGCCGGAAAAGCCGAGCCGCGTCGCCGTCCGGTTGGTCGCCTCGACATGCGCGACCGCGTCGATCCTGACGAGCGTCGCGTCGAGGATGCGGGCGGGCGTCACCCGCGGCACCGTGTCGAAGTTGGAAAGCACGGCGGCATCGACCGCGCCGATCGCGACCTCGGCGACGCCCGGCACCGTGTCGATGCCGACGCCGGCGCTCGCTGCGTTGCCGGGGGTGCAGCGGATCGCCGCCAGCTTTGCTTCGCCATAGGCGACCTCGACATAGAGCGGAAGCTCGATGCGCAGGCCGAGGAGCGCGGCGAGCCCGGTGACGGACACATCGACGGCAAGGCGGGTCTGGGCGGTACGCACCGCTGAACCCGGGGCGCCGAGACGATGGGCGGGGGTCGCCACCGGAGGCTCGCCGATGGCGAGGCGGACACGCGTCGAGGCGAGCCCCGGCAGGGTGGCGCCGAGATCGAGCGCCATCTGGCTGCCGCCATTGGCGATGCCCGCCGCCGCCGTGACGAGGTCGAGCGCATTGACCGACATGCCGAGATGGGACCCCGCATCGAGCGAGAGGCCGCGCTTCGGATCGAGGTTGAGGATGCGCAGCAGGCGGATCGTCCGCCGGTTCGATCCGGTCGCCGTCGCAAGGGCGTGCAGGGCCGCCGCCGCCGCGGGGCGCACGCCGGGCGTCGCCGCAAGCGCGCGGAAAAGGCGTGGCACCGCGATGTCCGCATCGAGAGCCGCGTCATAGGTCGCCGCCGTCAGGCCGATCTCGGTCGACAGGGTCCGCAGGAAGGGCTGAACCGCAATGTCGGTGTCGATGAGCGCCCGATAGTCCATCACGTCGAGCGAGACCGAGGCGCCGAGAAGGGTGCCGAGAAGCGCATTGACGATGCCGCCGTCGAGGCTTGCCAGCCGCGAACCGATCGAGAAGGCGGCGAGCGGCGTCTGCGCGGCCCGCCCCGTCGCGGTGATCGGCGGCGGATCGGCGAACATCGCGGCGAAGAACAGCGATCCCTGTTTGCGGGCGCGGATCTCGACCGCATTGGCGGGTGTCGCCAGCGGCGCGAAGCGCCGCGCGGCCGCGATGGCCGGATCCGGTGCGTAATGACCCTTGACGATCGAAACGGAGCCGCGTGCGGCGATCGTCGCGGCATCGGTGACGGGGATGCCGTTGCCGTCGAGGAAGCCCGAGCGGGTCTCGATCAGCATCGTCACGCCGTTGTCGCGGAAATGGCGGCGCACCGCCGCCTCGGGGTCGGCGATCGCGGCGGCGGCGGCGATGGCGCTCAGATCCGCGATCGACTGCAACCGGCGCTTCTCCAGCGTCAGCGCGCCGTAATCGACGCCGAGGCCGAGCGTGACGATCACCATCGGCATCACCATGGCCGAGAGGACGCCGATATTGCCACCCGTGTGCTCAAGGAGACGGCGCAGGCGCATCACAGGCCTCCGAGGCGGATGGTGGAGAAACGGGTGATGGTCCGCTCCGGCATGGCGAAGGCATACATGTTCCAGATTGGCAGATCGCCGGCGTCGTAGGAGAGCGTCACGGTGAACTGGCTCGGATCGGCGGCATCGCCGGCGAGGTTGACGACGAGGTCGCGCCGGTCGATGAAGGCATAGTCCAGCGTCGCGCGGTCGATGAAGCTTCGCACCAGCATGACGCGCTCGTCGAGGGTCAGTCCGGCGACGGCCGTGCGCGCCGCATCGGCGGCGATCTGCTGGATCGCATGCGAGGCGCTCAGGAAGATGCCGTAACCGATCAGCGACATCAGCATCATCAGGAAGATCGGCGCCACGATCGCGAACTCGACGGCGGCGGTGCCGCTCCGATCCGTCGTCACCCTCGGCCAGTGCATCTTGAAACCCCTTTCATCCCCTAATGCGTGCATAAAATTGTGAAACACGCATATGGTGCAGAAGAGGCGTAAACAGTTTGATACGATCGGAAGCAGATTTTTCCGGAGAGAAATAAATCAGGGGTTGTGTTTTACGGCTCTCGGTCTTGTCGGCCCGCATCCTGTCCGGCTTGGGGGTCAAGGCGGGCGTGCAGGCGGAGGATCTCGTTCCTGAGCTCGGCGATCTCCTTCAGCAGCACGCCGTCGATCTTGTGGTGGAGCGCGATCAGCTCCACCTCCGCCTTGAGGTTGACCTCGTAGTCCTTCGACGCCTCGAAGCGGTCGCGGGCCGCCTGCCTGTTCTGCGACATCATGATGATCGGCGCCTGGATGGCGGCGATCATCGACAGCAGCAGGTTGAGAAAGATGAACGGGTAGGGGTCGAAGGCATCCGCCGTCAGAAGCACGGTGTTGATGCCGGTCCAGAGCACGAGGAAGAGCAGGAACCCGATGATGAAGCCCCAGGAACCGCCGACCCGGGCGATCCCGTCCGCAAGCCGCGCGCCGAATGTCTGGCCGGCGCTGAAGGCGACGTTGGTGTCGACCGAGACCGGGCGCTTTTCCCGAACCCGGTCGAGGACATGGCGCTCCGTCTCGCCGAGTGTCTCGCCGCTCTTGCCGAAGATCGCCTTCGCCGCCTCGTTGAATGTCCGCATCGCACCGATTCCCGAATGATGATCGCCGCATCATTCGCAGCCGCGAACCCATCGCAAGCAAAAATGCACGCGCTCTGCCCCAAGGGGCGGATTGGGGGAGCTGCGCGCCGCTCAGGTCTGCGGCAGATGCGGCAGGTCCTGCGGACGGAAGAAGCGGTCGATGCCGTGGCGCTTGCCGAACATCATGTCGTGCTGGAGGAAGCGGTAGTCGCGGATCGTCGAGACGATCTTCGGCCTGCGCAGCCAGTCGACCGTTTCGCGCCCGCGCCGGTCGATGAGCATATAGCGGTCGATGACAGGAAAGCGCTCGAAGACGGTGCCGAGGAAGCCGGTATAATAGGGATGTTCGTAGCCGGCGGTCTTCAGGATCTGGTAGGAGAGGAAGGCCGGGCTGATCGTGCCGATGTCCTTTCGCGCGCCCGTCTTGTTCGACCAGACGACGAGCGGCGTCTCGTGCTGGATCTTCATCTCGTCGAGGCTGCCTTTGCGCGACGCCGTCACCTGCGGCATGAAGCCGGTGGACGTGTAGACGGTGTTCAGCGGCGGCAGATGGTCGCCGAAGATGACGATGATCGTTTCCCGGTCGCGCTCGCGCGCCCAGTCCATCAGGCGGCGCAGGTTGTCGTCGGCCTCCTTGACGCCCTGGGCATAGGTCTCGAGCACCTGGCGGTCGGCCTGCGGCAGGTCGCCGGTGACCTTGATCGTGTTGTGGGCGTAGCGGTTCGCTTCGTAGGGGCCGTGCCCCTGCAGCGTCACGGCGAAGAAGAAGAAGGGATCGTCCAGTATGTCCGCCTGCCGGATGATCTCCCCCGTCAGCGATTCGTCGGAGGCGAAGATGCCGCGCTTGACCATCGGCGGCATGGTTTCCTCGGACGCGAAGGCATCGAAGCCGAAGGACTGGTATACCGAGCCGCGGTTCCAGAACCATTTCTGGAACGGGTGGATCGCGCGCGAGACATAGCCCTCTCCGCGGAAGAAGGTCGCGAGCGAGGGCAGCGATTCGCGGATATACTGCTGGTAGGGAATGCTGCCATAAGGCAGGAAGGCGTTCGAGAACCCGGTCAGTGCCTCGAACTCGACATTGGAGGTCATGCCGCCGAACTCCGGCGAGAAGACGTTGCCGCCCTGCATCGCGCGGATGGTCGGCATCGGATCGGGTTCGAGCGTGACGTTCGGCAGGCGCGTCGGGTCGAACAGCGATTCGCTCATTAGGACGATCACGTCCGGCTTCATCCGGTGGGTCGTGCCGGCAGGCAGCGGTTCGGACGCAATCCGCTCGATCGCGTCGAGCGAATAGCCGGACGGTGTGCTGACATTGGCCATCGGCACGTTGATCGAGAAGGCGAGCAGGAAACCGTTGTGCCGGTAGTTCTCCGTCTGGTCCCACATGATCGGGATGACGCGCAGCCGGTCACGCAACCAGGAGAACTGGTTGTAGTCCATGATGCTGACGAAGCCGGCGATCAGCGGCAGCGCGACGGCGAGCCGCACCAGCCGGCCCTGAAGGCCGATCCTGGCGAAGCGGCGCCAGGCATGGCGCAGCGCGAAGGTCAGCAGCGCCACGCCGGCGACAAGGCCGACAGCGATCGCGATTGCCGTTCCCGGCCGGTCCCGCACCATCGCCGGCAAAAGCTCGACGATCTGGCGGCCGAACAGAAGGTCCGTCGGATAGAGAGGGTCAGAGAGAAAGATCTGCTTCTGCTTGGAGATCAGCGCCGGAATGACGGCGAAGGGCGCAAGGACGAGCACCCCCATGTGCCGCCGGCCGAAGAGGGCATCGAAGGCGATCAGCACCAGAAAGACCAGGCCGATCGCCGTCGTCGCCGGGCGCATCGGGTCGAGGACATAGGCGACCGTCTCGGACAGGGAGGCGCGGGTGATGAGTTCGATCGTGGCGACCAGCGCCGCCGCCATCAACAGCGTCAGGGCGAGATGCTTAAAGAGGCCCGGAAGTCGCGCGACGCGCACGTCGAGGCTGAACCCTTCTGCGCCGAGGCGGTGGGTCGACGGGACGGCGAGACTATCGACTCCGGCCAAGATGCACTCCATTTCATGCAAATGTCATCAAACTGTCATAGGGATGTCACCTTGAACAGAAGCTGAATGGTTTTGTTCCGGCAGGCGCGATCGCGCGGAAACCATGCGGACGTCCCGCCTTCCACCAATCTCCCACGTCTTCATCCACCCGAAAAAATCCGCGCCGGGCCTGTCTATCGCCGCCATCGATGCGCTAAGACTGGACCCGCGCATCACCGCGCGTCCCGCCCATGACATGCAGGCCTGCCGATGACCGTAGACACGACCGATCTCCTCCGCATCGCAACCGCGCAGATGAACCCGACCGTCGGCGACATCGCCGGCAATCTCGCCAAGGTCCGTGCCGCGCGCGCCGACGCGGCGCGCGAGGGGGCCGACGTGCTCCTGATGACGGAGCTGTTCCTCTCCGGCTATCCGCCGGAGGACCTCGTGCTGAAGCCGGCCTTCCTCGGCGCCTGCCTGAAGGCGGTCGAGGCGCTTGCGGCCGACACGGCCGATGGCGGCCCCGCCGTCATCGTCGGTTTCCCGAGGCTCGGCGAGGCCGGCCGGCACAATTCCGTCGCCGTCCTCGATGCCGGCCGCATCGTGGCGATCCGCGACAAGGTCGACCTGCCGAACTACGGCGAATTCGACGAAAAGCGCGTCTTCGTGCCCGGCGCCATGCCCGGTCCGGTCAATCTTCGCGGCGTGCGCCTCGGCATCCCGATCTGCGAGGACATCTGGGGCGAGCTCGGCGTCTGCGAGACGCTCGCCGAGAGCGGGGCGGAAATCCTGCTGTCGCCGAACGGCTCGCCCTATTACCGGGGCAAGATCGATATCCGGCATCAGGTCGTCCTTCGCCGGGTGATGGAGACCGGACTGCCGATGCTCTATGCCAACCAGCTCGGCGGCCAGGACGAGCTCGTCTTCGACGGCGGCAGCTTCGCCTTCAACGCCGACCATACGCTTGCCTTCCAGATGAGCCAGTTCGAGGAGGCGCTTTCCGTCTCCGAATGGGAGCGGGGACCGGACGGCTGGGCCTGCCGGCCGGGGCTCATGTCGCGCCTGCCGGAGGCGGAGGAGGCGGATTACCGCGCCTGCATGCAGGGCCTGCGCGACTACGTCAACAAGAACGGTTTCCGCACCGTCGTGCTCGGGCTTTCGGGCGGCATCGATTCGGCGATCTGCGCGGCGCTCGCCGTCGACGCGCTCGGCGAGGAGCGCGTGCGCACGCTGATGCTGCCCTACCGCTACACCTCGGAAGAGTCATTCAAGGACGCCGCCGATTGCGCGAAGGCGCTCGGCTGCCACTACGACACCGTCCCGATCGAGGCGCCGGTACAGGGATTTCTCGATGCCCTTTCGGACATGTTCGAGGGGACGGAGAGCGGCATCCCCGAGGAGAACCTGCAGAGCCGCACCCGGGGTACCATCCTGATGGCGGTCTCCAACAAGTTCGGCTCGATGGTGGTCACCACCGGCAACAAGTCGGAGATGTCCGTCGGCTACGCCACGCTCTACGGCGACATGAACGGCGGGTTCAACCCGATCAAGGACCTCTACAAGATGCAGGTCTACGCCCTGTCTCGCTGGCGCAACGCCCATGTGCCGCCGGGCGCGCTCGGTCCTTCCGGCGTCGTCATCCCGCAGAACATCATCGACAAGGCGCCCTCGGCCGAACTCAGGCCGAACCAGACGGACCAGGATTCCCTGCCGCCCTATCCGGTTCTCGACGATATCCTCGAATGCCTGGTGGAGCGCGAGATGGGGGTAGACGAGATCGTCGCGCGCGGCCATGACGTGGCGACGGTGCACCGGATCGAGCACCTGCTCTATATCGCCGAATACAAGCGCCGCCAGTCGGCGCCGGGCGTGAAGATCACCCGCAAGAATTTCGGCCGTGACCGCCGCTATCCGATCACCAACCGCTTCCGTGACCGCTGATCCGGCGTTGCCGTCGCATTAACCAGGACACGCCATACGGGTCCTCGCCGCCTTGCCCACGCATCTCGCATCGGCGATGCTGCTTGCGACCGAGCGGCGAGGGACGGCATGGATCGAGGCGGCATGGATCGAGGGGGCAGGGCGACAATCGCAATTCTGGTGGACGCCGAGAACATGGCGGCTGACGCGGCGGCGCGGATCGTCACCGAGATGGAGGCCGCCGGCCGCGTCGTCGCGCGCCGCGCCTTCGCCGACTTCGCCGGCGGGCGCGGCACGGCATGGTTGAATGCCGCCTGGAGCCTGGGCTTCGATCTGGTGCAGGTGCCGTCGGCCGGCAGGACGAAGAACGCGACGGACATCCGCCTCGCCATCGATGCGATCGAGCTTTTTCGCCGTGACGGCGTTGACCATGTCTGCCTCGTCTCGTCGGACGGCGATTTCGCGCCGCTCGCGAGCTATCTGCGCGGTGCCGGCGTCCGCGTCACCGCCTATGGCAAGGCGGATGTGTCGGACGCGTTTCGCGCGGCCTGCGACCGTTTCGTCGCCGTGTCGCCGCCCGCAGCGGTGGCGCCGGTAAAGACGGCGACCGTGGTCGCGCTTCCGCTCATAGCCAAGGCCGCGCTCGCGCAAGACGGTAGGCTGACGAAGGAACAGCGGCAGGCGGTTGATCTCGTGCGGCGTGCTGCCGCCTCCCTCCAGCCCGACCAGGATGGCTGGCTGCATCCGGGTTTGCTCGGCGCCGCGCTCAGCCGCGATCACCCCGGATATTCGCTGGCGCCCTATGGCGGGGCGCTCGGAAAGGCGCTTCGCGCCATGCCGGGGATCGAGGTGCGCATCGACGAGAAGAGGGGGATGGTCTTCCGGCTCCGCGGCAGCGTGGAAGAGCGCAAGAACGCCTGAGGGCGAACGTCCTATGCAGATCGAGTTCAGTTTTCCTGCTGCGGCTGGTAGCGGGGACCGGCGGGGTTCTTCAGGTCGATCTTCGATTCCTCCGTCGGCAGGTATGTCGGGCCGACGACCCTGACCTTGCTGTTGGCCGGATCGTAGGGCCGCTCCTCGATGACGACGGGCGGTTTCGTCGCCTCGCTGTCGACCGCCGCCGTCGCGGTGGTCACGTCGACGACGGAGGGGGTCTTTGCCGTCGCCTGCGGCGGCGCCTTCTCGCCGTCGTGCTCGCGAGCAAGCGTCGGCAGCGAGCAGCCGCACTGGCTGCCGCGCGCGGCGGTGCGATAGGCGAACGCCTTCGGCATGTCGCGGTAGGGCCTGCCGGTGATCGCCGAGACCATGTCGTCGCTCTCCTCCGTCGCCAGCGCATGGTAGTAAAGTTCCGTCTCGGCGCCCGGGCAGCGCGCCTCGCACGCCGCGATGTCGCGCGGGAAGTCCGCAGGTGTCGCCTGCGACGAGATCGGGAAGAAGGCGCCGTCGCAGGTTCGCACGCAGACCGTGCGCAGCGGCCCGGCCTGGTCTGCACCGGGAACCGAAAGGTCGATGACGCCGCCGCCGCCGGGCGGCACCGACATGCCGGCCGGGGGCAGGTCGCTGATGATGTTGCGGAAGGTCTCCGGCTCGCGCGCCGCCGCCTCCATGCGCTCGACCTGCTTTTCGGCGCAGCGGTTCACTTCAAGAGCCGCGACGACGCGCCGGCGCTCGTCGCCCGTGTCGCCGCCGCTGATCGCCTCGCGGCGGCGCGATTTCAGCCGCTCCAGATTGTGTTCCATCAGCGCGATCTCATCGGCGATCTCCCGGCAGGCCTCGGCCTGGGGGCCGCCGATGACGACCACGCTGCCGCCGCCGCATCCCAGGCGCCGCCGCTCGTTGCGCGCCCGGCGCAGCTCGATGCCGCGGGCGGAGATCGCGCTGGTGAATTCGCGCGCGCCGCCGGTGGAGGCTAAGGTTTCCGGGAGACTGGCGAGCTTGCGCTCCAGCCGCTCGCAGAGCGTCAGCGCCGCCGACGTTTCCGCCGTCGCCAGCAGAGCGAGGAGGGCGAGAGAAAGAAGGCTGCTCAGACGCCGCACGATATCGTCTCCGGAAATGCCGTCGCCGCCGACGGGAAGGGCGCCGTCGGCCGGAGCATGCAGGATACAGCCAAACGGTGGCCGCGCCAATGCAGCGCGGTCCGGGCCGCAACGATCTTGCCCAACAATCGCGTGATTGCTCCGCTTATTGCGGATAGGTCGCCTCGACGACTGCGAGCGCCGCCATGTTGACCACGCCGCGCGAGGTGACGGAGGGCGAAAGGATATGGGCGGGCAGGGCGGCGCCGAGCAGGATCGGCCCGACATGCAGGCTGTCGGTCATGCTCTTGACGACGCCGAGCGAGATATTCGCCGCGTCGAGGTTCGGAAACACGAGAAGGTTGGCTTCGCCCGTCAGCGTCGATTGCGGCATGACGCGGTGACGCAGCGCCTCCGAGATCGCCGAATCGCCGTGCATCTCGCCGTCCGCCTCGAGGTCCGGCGCCAGTTCCCGCACCAGTTCCATGGCGCGGCGCATCTTGAAGGCGCTGTCGGAATCGCGCGATCCGAAGTTCGAATGGGAGACGAGGGCCGCGCGCGGCGTGATGCCGAAGCGGCGGATCGTGCGGGCCGCCATCGCCGTCATCTGGGCGATTTCCTCGGCCGACGGGCTGTAGGTGACATAGGTATCGGTGAAGAAGGTGGCGCCGCGTTGCGAAATCAACAGGCTCAGCGCCGAGAAGGCGCCGACGCCTGCCCGCTTGCCGATGATCTGCGACACGTCGCGTAGGTGCCGGGCATAGCGTCCCTCGACGCCGCAGATCAGCGCGTCGGCGTCGCCGCGCTTCACCGACAGCGCGCCGATCACCGTCGTGTTGGTGCGCACGATGGTGCGGGCCGCCTCCGGGATCACGCCCTTGCGACCGACCAGCGCGAAATATTCGTCGACATAGTCGCGGTAGCGCGGATCGCCTTCCGGATTGACCACCTCGAAATCCTGGTCGGGGCGGATGCGCAGGCCGTATCGCTTCAGCCGGGCCTCGATGATCGGGGGACGGCCGATCAGGATCGGCCGCGCCGTCCCCTCTTCGAGGAGCACCTGCGCGGCGCGCAGAACGCGTTCGTCCTCGCCTTCCGCGAAGATGACGCGGTTCTTCGGCGCATCCTTCGCGGCGGCGAAGATCGGCTTCATGATGAAGCCCGAGCGGAAGACGAAGCGGTTCAACTGGTCGAGATAGGCGGGGACGTCCGAGATCGGCCGGGCGGCGACGCCGCTTTCGGCGGCCGCACGGGCGACGGCCGGCGCGATCCTCAGGATCAGGCGCTGGTCGAAGGGCGAGGGGATCAGGTAGTCGGGCCCGAAGATCGGCGTCTCGCCGGAATAGGCGCGCGCGGCGACATCGGACGGCTCCTCGCGGGCGAGCCCTGCGATCGCCCTGACGGCCGCCATCTTCATCTCCTCGTTGATCGTGCGCGCGCCGCAGTCGAGCGCGCCGCGGAAGATGTAGGGGAAGCAGAGGACATTGTTGACCTGGTTCGGAAAATCCGACCGCCCGGTGCAGATCATCGCGTCGGGCCGCGCGGCGCGGGCGACCGCCGGCATGATCTCCGGGTTCGGATTGGCGAGCGCCATGATCAGCGGCTTCTCCGCCATTTCCTTGAGCAGCTCCGGCTTCAGCACGCCGGCCGCCGACAGGCCGAGGAAGACGTCGGCGCCGGCGATCGATTCGGCGAGCGTCCGCTTGTCGCTCGGCTGGGCGTAGACGGCCTTCCACTGGTCCATCAATTCGGTTCGGCCCTCGTAGACGAGGCCCTCGATGTCGTGCACCCAGATGTTGCCGCGCCGGGCGCCGAGCGTGACCAGCAGGTTGAGGCAGGCAAGGGCCGCGGCGCCTGCGCCGGAGGTGACGATCTTCGCCTCGGAAATGTCCTTGCCGGCGAGTTCGAGGCCGTTGAGGATCGCGGCGGCGACGATGATCGCCGTGCCGTGCTGGTCGTCGTGGAAGACCGGGATGTCCATCGTCTCGCGCAGCCGGCGCTCGACCTCGAAACATTCCGGCGCCTTGATGTCCTCGAGGTTGATGCCGCCGAAGGTCGGCTCCAGAGCCGAGACGACGTCGACCATGCGCTCGATGCCGGGCGCGTCGATCTCGATGTCGAAGACGTCGATGCCGGCGAATTTCTTGAAGAGCACCGCCTTGCCCTCCATCACCGGCTTGGAGGCGAGGGGGCCGATATTGCCGAGCCCGAGCACGGCCGATCCGTTCGACACGACCGCGACGAGATTGGCGCGGGCGGTGAAGTCGGCGGCCTTGGCCGGGTCCTCGTGGATGGCGAGACAGGGGGCGGCGACGCCCGGCGAATAGGCGAGCGCCAGGTCGCGCTGGTTGCCGAGCGGCTTGGTCGGCTGGATCTCCAGCTTGCCCGGGCGCGGATAGCGATGGAAGAACAGGGCCTGCTGGTCGAGGTCGCCGCTCGTCGGGGGACCGGGGTTGCGAGAATTGTCGCCGCTCGTCATCGCCTTGGATCTCCGTCTCTCGGTTGCGGCCGTTCTGGCATGAAGGGCGGCCGCGCACAACATCGCAATCGGCCCGCGTCTGCGCGCCGTGCCTGTCATCGCCCTGTCATGTCATCATCCTGATACAGGAGTCTGGTCTTCACGGCAGTCAGGCAATCACGATCAATCTGTGAGATCAGGCATGACCGCCGAGACCGACGACGACGCGCCCCGGCGCTTCCGCACCCTGTTCCTGTCCGACGTGCATCTCGGCTCCAAGGCGGCGCGCACCGACTATCTGCTCGACTTCCTGAAACATCACGAGGCCGAGACGCTGGTTCTCGTCGGCGACATCGTCGACGGCTGGCGGCTGAAGCGGAGCTGGCACTGGCCGCAGGCCTGCAACGACGTGGTGCAGAAGCTCCTGCGCAAGGCACGCAAGGGTACGCGGATCGTCTACATCCCCGGCAATCACGACGAGTTCCTGCGCGATTTCCCCGGCGTCCATTTCGGCGGCATCGAGGTGGCGGAACGGTTCACGCATGAGGGCGCCGACGGGCGGACCTATCTCGTGCTGCATGGCGACGAGTTCGACGTCGTCGTCCGCAATGCCCGTCTTCTCGCCTATCTCGGCGACTGGGCCTATGATGCGGCGATCGTCGTCAATATCGGCCTGGCCGCGATCCGGCGCCGCATCGGCCTGCCCTACTGGTCGTTCTCGCAATGGGCGAAGCTGCAGGTGAAGCACGCGGTCAACTTCATCGGCGCCTTCCAGAGTGTCGTGGCCGACGAGGCGCGGCGCTCCGGCGCGGAAGGGGTGATCTGCGGCCATATCCACCATGCGGTGATCGAGGACGACATCGACGGCATCCGCTACATCAACACGGGCGACTGGGTCGAAAGCTGCACGGCGATCGCCGAGCATCACGACGGCACGATGGAACTGATCACCTGGCAGCGCGCCAGCGCGACGCCGGCCTCGGCCGAGCGCCGCCTCCGGCTGCTGGCGCCACCGATGGCCGATCGCGCCGCCTGAGCCGGCATCGGCGGCAAAGCGGCGGGTGATGCCGGTTCGCCACGCCGGCGGCCCCATGTGAAAGCGTGGCGTTCGCCGGCGTCGACACGGGCCCGCGAACATGCGACCGTCGGCGCCGTCGACAGGCGCGCGCCAACGAATGCGGGCGCCCTCGGCGATGCCGTCGTCGGGTCCGTTTCATGAATGCCTCTTCCGCACTGCCGCCCGCCGGGGGCGCGCCCCGTCATTTCGCCGGGCGCATCGCCCTTCTCTTCTGCGCGCCGCTGATCCTCAACGGTTTCGCCATGCCGTATTTTCCGGTCTGGCTCCGCTCCCTTTCGTTAAGCGACGTCGAGATCGGCATCGTTCTGTCGACCGCGCTCTTTATCCGCGTCCTGACCGCGCCGGTCGCCGGCCTGATCGCCGACCGGATCGGCGAGCGGGCCAACGTGCTGGTCTGGACGGCGGCGCTGGCGCTCGTCAGCGCCGTCCTTTTGCTCTTCACCGGAAGCTTCCTGCCCGTCCTCATCGTCTACACGCTGCAATCCGCCTTCTTCGCGCCCTATGTGCCGATCGTCGAGGCGATCGCGCTCACCGGCGTGCGGCGCTGGCGCTTCGACTATGGCCGCATGCGTTTCGGCGGATCGATCGCCTTCATCGCCGCCAACATGGTCGGCGGCGTGCTGATCGGCATCGTCGGCGGCGCCATGGTGGTGCCGGCGATCGTCGTCGGCACCGTGCTGATGCTCGCCATGGCGCTGTTCGCGCCGCGGGTCGGCCGTCCGCGGCGGCCGTCTCCGGTCGCGACGCTGACGCAGGCGCCGCCGCGCGCACTGCGCAAGCTCGACCTGCAACTGCTGATGGTCGGCGTGACGATGATCAACGGCAGCCATGCCATGCTGTTCGCCTTTTCCGCGATCCACTGGCAGGCGATCGGCTTCGGCGGAACGGAGATCGGACTGTTGTGGAGCGCGGGCGTCGCCTCGGAGGTGGTGATGTTCCTGTGTGCCCGCCGGATGCTGCGGCGCTTCAGCCTGTGGTCGATGATGGCGACGGGCTCCTGCCTCGCGGCGCTGCGCTGGATCCTGTTCCCGCTCGATCCCGGCTTCGCGGGCTTCTTCGTTCTCCAGTGCTTCCACGCCTTCACCTTCGCGATCATGCATGCCGCGATGCAGAACAAGCTGGTGCAGCAGGTGCCGGAGGAACAGGAAGGCGCCGCGCAGGGGCTCTACTTCTTCTACAATGGTGGTTTCCTGGCGCTGTTCACGCTGCTTTCGGGCGTGCTCTATGAGCGATTCGGTGTGGAAGGCTTCTACGGCATGTCGCTGATCGTCTGCATCGGCGCCGGTTTCGTGCTTTGCGCCCGCCTCGTCGAGCGGCGCGATCGTGCCATGGCCATGGCATAGGGCCGGATGGGGCCATTTCTGCAACGCATCCTCGCAATTGCCGCAGCGCCGCAGTCCGAATTCGGGTTGGTTCGGTGACAGGACTGCGCCGAGCCGCTATGACGGAGCCGATCCGACAACCTCAAATCCAAGAAAAAGAATCGCCGCCTTTGGTCCGCAACGCCGCTCCCCAAAACGCCGCCGTCGAACCGGCCGACACGACCGGCGACGGCGTGGCGCTGCTCCGGCTGGTAGGCGAGTGGCGGCAGAGCACCATGCCGGCGATGGCGGCCGCGCTCGACGGCCTCGCCGGTAAGGCCGGGGGAGACTGCGCCCTCGACCTCGGCGGCATCACCGGCATGGATACGGCCGGGGCTTGGCTGATCCGTCGCTTCATGACGCGCATCGCCGACGCGGGCGGCTCGGTCCGGCTGGAACCGGGTGCCGAGCGGTTCGCCGAACTGATCAACGCGCTTCCGGAGCGCCTGCCGCAGCCGAAATCCGGCAAGACCCGGCCCACCCTGTTCCAGCGCCTCTTCGCGCCGCTCGGCGAGGCGATGGCGGCGATCTGGGAAGACCTGCTCGCCGCGATGTTCATCATCGGCTCGGCGGTGCGCGGCGCCCAGGTCAAGTCCGGCAGGAACAGCGGCATGTCGCCGGCCGCGATCGTCAGCCAGATGGACCGCATGGGCGTCCAGGCCGTGCCGATCATCACGCTGATGTCCTTCCTGATCGGCGCGATCATCGCGCAGCAGGGCGCGTTCCAGCTGCGGTATTTCGGCGCGGAGCTCTTCGTCGTCGACCTGGTCGGCATTCTCCAGCTGCGAGAGATCGGCGTGCTCCTGACCGCGATCATGATCGCCGGGCGCTCGGGAAGCGCGATCACGGCCGAGATCGGCTCGATGAAGATGCGCGAGGAAATCGACGCGCTGAAGGTGATGGGCCTCAGCCCGATCGGCATCCTGGTCTTTCCGCGTCTGGTGGCGCTGACGGTGGTGCTGCCGCTCCTGACGGTCATCGCCAACTTCGCCGCGCTCGCCGGGGCGGCGCTCGTCGCCTGGAGCTATTCCGGCATCACCTTCGCCACCTTCCTGTCGCGGCTGCAGGAGGCGGTGGACTTCTCGTCCATCGCCGCCGGCATGATCAAGGCGCCGTTCATGGCGCTGATCATCGGCATCGTCGCCGCGGTCGAGGGGCTGAAGGTCGGCGGCAGCGCCGAATCGCTCGGCAAGCGCGTCACCGCCTCCGTGGTGAAGGCGATCTTCGTCGTCATCCTCGTCGATGGCCTCTTCGCCATCTTTTACGCCGCGATCGATTTTTGAGGATGGGGATGGACGACGCGCCACCGACCGACGAGACGCAGGCCGCCCGGCGCGAGACGGTTCTTGCCGTGCGCGGGCTGACCGTTGGTTTCGGTTCGAACATCGTTCTCGACCGGCTCGACCTCGACGTCTATCGCGGCGAGATTCTCGGCTTCGTCGGGGCCTCGGGCACGGGGAAATCCGTGCTGATGCGCACGGTTTTGCGCCTCCTGCCGAAGCGGGCGGGCACGATCCACCTGCTCGGCACCGAATTCGACACGGTGAGCGCGGCCGAGCGGATCCGGCTCGACACCCGCCTCGGCGTGCTGTTCCAGCATGGCGCGCTCTTCTCGTCGCTGACGGTGATGGAAAACATCCAGGTGCCGATGCGGGAATATCTCGACCTGCCGCAGGCGATGATGGACGAACTGGCGCGGCTGAAGATCGAACTGGTCGGCCTCGCGCCCGAGGCGGCGCACCGCTTTCCCTCCGAGCTTTCCGGCGGCATGATCAAGCGCGCGGCCCTTGCCCGCGCGCTGGCGCTCGACCCGGACCTCGTCTTCCTCGACGAACCGACCTCGGGCCTCGACCCGATCGGCGCGGCCGAATTCGACGACCTGATCGCCAAGCTGCGCGACACGCTGGGCCTGACGGTCTACATGGTGACCCACGACCTCGATAGCCTCTTTTCCGTCTGCGACCGCATCGCCGTGCTCGGCAAGAAGCGTGTCATCGTCGAGGGGACGATCGAGGACATGCTCGCCTTTGACGATCCCTGGGTGCAGTCCTATTTCCAGGGCAAGCGCGCCCGCTCCATCGTGCCAGCCGGGTCCGTCGACCCGGCGCTTCAGTCCCGGAGGTGACCGGCTGCCATGGAAACAAAAGCCAATTACGCCATTGTCGGCTTCTTCACCGTCTTCGTCGCGCTCGCGGCCTTCGGCTTCGTCTACTGGATGTCGCAATATGGCCGCGGCGGCGAGATGGCGCGGCTCGTCATCAGCATTCCGGGATCCGCCAACGGCCTCAGCGTCGGCTCCCCGGTCCGCTTCAACGGCATACCGGTCGGTTCCGTGCGCAGCCTGGCGATCGATTCGAACGATCCGCGTTATTCGGTCGCCGAAACCGAGGTCTCGGCCAATGCGCCCGTTCTGACCTCGACCAAGGCGACGCTCGAGATCCAGGGCCTGACCGGGGCCGCCTATATCGAGCTTTCGGGGGGCAACAAGGGTGACGAGAACATCCTGCGGCAGGCGCTCGAAAGCGAGCAGCCCGCGCGGCTCACCGCCGACCAGTCGAGCGTCAACAGCCTGCTTGCGACCGCCGACGCCATCCTCGACCGCGCCAACCAGGCGATCGGTGACCTGCAGGGCTTCGTCAGCGACGTGCGCCAGCCCCTGACCCAGACGATCCGCAACGCCGAGCGCTTTTCCGAGGCGCTCGCCAACAACAGCGAGGGCATCGACCGGTTCCTGGAAAGCGTCAGCGCGCTGTCCGGATCGATCAATGCGGCCGCCGACAAGCTCGATTCGACGCTCGCCTCGGTCGATTCCCTCGTCAAGGCGGTCGATCCGCAGAAGATCGAACTGATCGTCAGCAATGCCGAAAAGGTCAGTTCCGACGTCGCCGACGCCACTGGCAGCGTCTCCGAGACGCTCGTCAGCATCCGCCGGACCGTCGATACCTATGACGCGTTCGGCCGCAAGGCGACCGCCTCGCTCGACAAGGTCGATGCGCTGATCGGCTCCGTCGACACGCAGAAGGTCGGAAACGTCGTCAACGACGTGTCGGTCGCCAGCGCCGACGCCCGCAAGGCGGCCGCCTCCGTCGCCCGCCTCGCCGAGGGCGTCGAAAAGCGCCGTCCGGAGATCGACGAGGCGATCACCGACGTCACCGAGATGGCGCAGAAGCTCAACGCGGCGTCGAACCGCGTCGACGGCCTTCTTGCCAAGCTCGACGGCTTCATCGGCGATGCCGACGGCAAGTCGCTGTCGGCCGACGCGCGCGCCACGCTCGAATCCTTCCGCACGCTCGCCAACAATCTCAACGCCCAGATCGGGCCGATCGCGGAAAACCTGCGCCGCTTCTCGGGCACGGGCCTGCGCAATCTCGACGCCCTGATCGACGACACGCGGCGCACGGTCCAGGGCCTCGACGCGACGATCTCGAAATTCGACAAGGATCCGCAGCGCCTGCTCTTCGGCGGCGACACGGTCAAGCAGTATGACGGCCGCACGCGACGCTGACGACCGGCAGAACGGCGGGCCCGCAGCGATTCGGGCTTGCCTTGGCGATGGCCGCATCTACATTGCGACGCGGCAGAAGAGGGTCTTGAGGGGCATGGAACATCGCAATGCAAGGCGCGGCAGCCGGGTCGCGCGTCTCGGAACGGCCGTCATGCTGCTGTTCCTGCCGATTCTTGCCGCCTGCGGCGCCGGACAGGCGGTGAACGACACGTTCGGCCTGTCCGCCGCGCCCGTCGTCAAGGGCCGCGCCTCGGCCAGCCGGCAGATCCTCGTGCCCGAACCGACCGCATTGAAGGCGCTCGACAGCGAGCAGATCGTCGTCAGGCTCTCCTCCTCGGAGATCCAGTATCTCGCCCGCTCCCAGTGGAGCGACCGGTTGCCGCGGATGGTGCAGTCGGCGCTGGTGCGCACCTTCGAGAACACCGGGCGTGTCGGCGGCGTCGGCAAGCCGGGCGAGGGGCTTGCGATCGATTTCCAGGTGATCACCGACATCCGCGCCTTCGAGGTGGCGACCGACGGGCGCAGCACCGCCACCGTCGAGATCTTCGCCAAGATCGTCGATGACCGCAACGGTACCGTCAAGGCACAGCGCCTTTTCCGTGCGCTCTCTCCGGTTTCCGGCAGCGGCAACGCCCAGTTCGTGCGCGCCCTTGACCAGGCCTTCTCCAAGGTGGCGGCGGAGATCGTCGACTGGACGCTCGGCGCGATCTGATCGCCACCGGCCATGCCGTGCCGCGGCGCGGATGGTTATCACTTCGGCAAAATCGGGGAGAGGACGGCCGACCTTAACCGCGCGGTAACTCTGATGCGTTTTAATCGAATCCAATGAAATGCGTCTTTACGGGTTAGCGTCATGCGTAACAGAGTACCGCCGACTGCAACGAAATCACTGATCCGGGTCAGCGCAGTCGTTCTTCTGGCCAGTGCCTTGGGTGGTTGCAGTTCCGACGTGTCGCGTTTCGGCGGCGGTCTCTTCTCCCGCTCTTCCGATCAGATCACCACCAATTCGATTCCGGCCCGCGGGATGGGCGGCGACGTGCCTGTGCCGCGCCGCGACGTCGGCGGCGTTCCGTCGGTCGCCGCGTCCGTGGCGCGGGACGAGGCGCTGAGCCAGCCCTTCCCGGAGCAGGGTCAGGCGCTTCCCGCCTACGATCCCGTACGCACCGCGACGACGCCCGTGTCCGGCGGCGCCCGCCTCGCATCGACGCCGATGCGTGTCCAGCGCTCCGAGATCGCGACGCCGACGCTCGCCGAGCGGGCGCGTCCCGCCGTGCAGCCGTTCCCGGAAGAGCGCCAGGCAGAGCGCCAGCAGGCGACGCCCGACCCGGTAACGACGGGCAGCGGCCGGCCGGGATGGACGACGGCCAACGCGCCGAGCGTGATGATGCGGCAGGGCGACACCGTGGCGAGCCTGTCGCGCCGGTTCGGCGTTCCGGAAAAGGAAATTCTCAAGGCGAACGATCTGACGTCGGCCGGCCAGGCCGCGCCCGGCCAGCGCCTCGTCATCCCCGTCTACGGCGTCGCCGGCAGCCCGGCGAAGGCCGCGGCCTCCGACCGCGCGGCCGCGCTCGACGGACGCGGCAACGCGCCGGTCCCGGTTCCAACCGAAGGCCGGGAGGTCGCCATCCTGCCGGGCCAGACGCAGTCCCGCGAAAAGGGTGCGCGTGCCGGCGAGACGGCGAGCGGCAAGCTCGGCGATCGCGGCGAGGGCAAGCCGCCGGAGCAGGCAGACGCCGTCGAACGCGCGGCCGTTCCCACCGGCCGGCCGCAGCGCACCGCATCGCTGAGCCCCGAAAAGGTCGCGCCGCTCGAGAAGGTGGCGCCGGCCGAGAAGGCGGCGTCCATCGAGAAGGCGGCGCCTGCCCGCGTCGCCGCCGCACCGGAAGGTGGCGGATACGTCGTCAAGCCGGGGGATTCCCTCAACAAGATCGCCAAGGCGACCGGCGTGCCGGTCGAGGCGCTGAAGCAGGCGAACGGCCTCAATTCCCCGGCGATCCGCGTCGGCCAGACGCTGGTCGTGCCGAAGGGCGGCAAGGTCGCGACCGACGAGATCCGCACCGCCTCGGTGCCGCAGAAGGCGGAAACGAAGGCCGAGCCGAAGCAGGTCGCCAAGGCGGACGGCAAGGCGCCGGCCGAATACACGCCGCCTGTCGCGCGCAAGAGCGTGACGGAGGCCGCGCAGCAGGACGTCGCCGAGGCCTCGCCGAAGTCGACCGGCATCAGCAAGTATCGCTGGCCGGTGCGCGGCGCGGTCACCGCCGGCTACGGCACCAATGTCGACGGCACCCGCAACGAGGGGATTAACATCTCCGTGCCCGAGGGAACCCCGGTCAAGGCGGCCGAGAACGGCGTCGTCATCTATTCCGGCAGCAGCCTGAAGGAGCTCGGCAATGCGGTGCTCGTGCGCCACGACGACGGCACGGTCACGGTCTATGGCAACGCCGCGACGCTGAACGTCCAGCGCGGCCAGAAGGTGCAGCGTGGCCAGACCATCGCCTCCTCCGGCATGACCGGCAAGGCGACGCAGCCGCAACTGCATTTCGAGGTGCGCAAGAACGCGACCCCGGTCAATCCGGCCACCTATCTCGAATAGAACGGCTTGCCCTCCGGATCACCCGTTCAGCGACGGGCGATCCGGAGGGCATGATCCGACCGGTTTGAAGCGGGTCTCACCATCACACTCGAAACAACGCGTTCAGGACGCCGTTCTGACGCCGTCGGATCGACCTGCGCTCTAACGTGCGTCGCCACCCTCGAGATCCGCGCCTACGCTTCGATTTTTGTTTTTACTCTTTTCTTTCGCAAAACCGCCGCACGCACGTGCGAGCCATCCGCTAGAGCATTGAAGGTGATAACGGGATCACCTTCAATGCTCTAAGTCGTTATTTTTGTCGCATTCTCCGGCGCCGAAGCGATCACGCTTCGGCTGGAAATGCTCTAGATCGCCTTGCCGAGGCGGCCGGCGAGATCCTGGATGAACTGCCAGGCGACGCGGCCCGAGCGCGATCCGCGTGTCGTCGCCCATTCGAGCGCCTCGGCATGCATCGTCTGCCGGTCTGTCTCCAGCCCGAAATAGTCGGCATAGCCGTCGATCATCTCCAGATACTCCGGCTGGCTGCATTTGTAGAAGCCGAGCCAGAGGCCGAAGCGGTCGGAGAGCGACACCTTTTCCTCCACCGCCTCCGACGGATTGATCGCCGTCGACTGCTCGTTCTCCATCATGTCGCGCGGCAGAAGATGGCGGCGGTTCGAGGTGGCGTAGAGGAGCACGTTCCTCGGCCGCCCCTCGACGCCGCCATCGAGAACGGCCTTCAGCGACTTGTAGGACGTGTCGTCATGGTCGAAGGAAAGATCGTCGCAGAAGACGAGGACCGGCGCCGGGCCGTCCTTGACCACCTCCATCAGGGCGGGCAGCGTGGCGATGTCCTCGCGGTGCACCTCGACCAGTTTCAGCGCGGATCCGGTCCGCTCGGCGACGCTCTTCTGCACCGCCTTGACGAGCGAGGACTTGCCCATGCCGCGCGCGCCCCAGAGCAGCACGTTGTTGGCCGGCAGTCCGGTGGCGAAGCGCAGCGTGTTGTCGAGGAGGATCTGCTTGACGTGGTCGACACCGCGGATCAGGTCGAGGTCGACCCGGTTCGGCCGCGTCACCGGCTGCAGGTGCCGGCGCGCCGGCGACCAGACGAAACAGTCCGCCGCCTCCCAATCGTTCTCCGCCGGCGCCGGGCCAGCGATGCGCTCCAGCGCCGCGGACAACCGGCGCATTTCGCCGAGAAGCAGATCGATCTTCGCCTCGTTCAATTCCATCATGCCGCCCATCCTTGTCGCGTCACGGTCGCCTAGCATGCCGGGGCCGGGGGGAAAAGCGCGCAGATCGCGAGAGAGGCCCGCGATTCCCCGGGAGTAACGGTTCCGGAGCGCCGGTTGAGGTTGCATTCACGACCACCATTCCTATATTGCCGGCGACAGTTCCAGGGGGCACGGGGGCAGCGAGGCTGCGTGTGCCGGCCGCAAACGACCGATCACCACAGGAGATTTTCATGTTCATCACCGAAGCATACGCACAGGCGGCAGCACCGGCTTCCGCCGGAGGGGCCGACATCCTGATGTCGATCCTGCCCTTCCTGCTGATCTTCGTCGTGATGTATTTCCTGATCATCCGCCCGCAGCGCGCCCAGATGAAGAAGCGCGCCGAGATCCTGAAGAACATCCGTCGCGGCGACCAGGTCGTCACCGGCGGCGGCATCATCGGCAAGGTCACCAAGGTCGTCGACGACACCGAACTGGAAGTCGAGATCGCCGAGGGCATCAAGACCCGCGTCGTGCGCAGCGCCGTCAGCGAGGTCCGCGTCAAGGGCGAGCCGGTCAAGGAGTAAGGGCCGACGCGGTTTGCCGGGCAGGGGCTCAAGCACGCATGGCCAAGGGCATTGAAATCCGGCAGGCGCATTTCCCCGGGCGTGCGCCGGTCGACGCCTATGGCAATGGCGGGTTCCGCTTTGCCGATATGTCGCATCGCGGCTCCGTGCTGATGCTGCCGTCCGGCATTTACGGCTGGGACATGGCGGAAGGCGACGCGCTGACGCCGCAGTCCTTGGCGCAGGTCCTTTCCGAAGCCTCGGCGATCGAGGTGCTGCTGGTCGGCACCGGCGTGTCGATCCGGCCGCTTCCGGCCGACCTGAAGGCGAGCCTTCGCGCCGCCGGGATCATTTCCGATCCGATGAGCACCGGAGCCGCCGTGCGCACGTTCAACGTCATGCTGGCCGAATCGCGCGCGGTCGCGGCGGCGCTGATCGCCGTATGACCGGCGCGTCCCTGCCTTCAGCGGATGCCGGCGACTGTCTCGCGACGCTGCGCGACACCGATCGCGACCGGTATCTCGCCTGCCTGCTCGCGCCGCCGCAGGCCCGTCCGGCGCTGGCGGCGCTCTATGCCTTCCATGCCGAAATCGCGCGCGTGCGCGATCTGGCCCGCGAAGCCCTTCCCGGCGAGATCCGGCTGCAGTGGTGGCGCGATGTGCTTGCCGGCGCATCGCCGGAGGCGCGCAGCGGCCATCCGGTCGCCGACCAGCTCCTTGACGCGATAAACGCCCATGATCTTCCGGTGCCTGTGCTGGAGGCGATGATCGACGCGCGCATTTTCGATCTCTACGACGATCCGATGGAAGACCGCACCGCGCTCGAGGGCTATGCCGGCGAGACGACGTCGGCCCTGATCCAGCTTGCCTGCCTCGTGCTCGATCCGGCGGCGGCGGCGCGCTCAGCGACCGCCGCCGGCCATGCCGGGGTCGCCCAGGCGATCGCGGGGCTGCTGCTGCTGCTGCCGCGCCACCGGGCGCGGGGGCAGGTCTATCTCCCCGGCGACCTGCTCCGGGCGACCGGCCTCGACCGTGACACGTTCCTCGCCGGGGCGCCGCGCGCCGCGGTCGACGCCGCCATCCGCGCCTTCGTCTCCCTCGGCCGCGAGCATCTCGAAAAGGCGCGCCGCGCGGCGGAGACGATTTCGGCCGGCAACATTCCCGCCTTTCTCGGCGTTTCCCTCTGCGAACCCGTCTTCCGACAGGCGGAGCGCGCGGGTACTGCCCAGATGCTGGCCCCGCCGTCACCGCCGGCACAATGGCGGCGCCAGTGGCGGATGTGGCGGACGCTGCGGACAGGGCGCTTCTGAACGGCTCTTCCGCCGGCCGGCAACGTGCCCGCGAGGGAGAATTTGTCGCCAGCGGTAATTCGTTCTAATCAGTGCGCATGGTACCGGAAGGGGAGGACGCGGCGTGACCTGGGTGATCCTGATTTTTCTCGCCGCGGCCGCGGCCCTGTTCTATCGCTGGATGCGTGCCCGCGCCGCCGAGGACGCCGCCACCCCGGATGCCGGCCTCGCCATCGTCGAATTCGGCCGGGCCTATCCGGGCGAGCCGATCCGCTCCATGCACGTCACCCGCGACGGCCGGACGACGTTTCTGCGCCTCAACGACGGCAAGACCGGGTTCATGCAGGCCCAGGGCCGGCGGGCGATCTGCCATCTCGTCGAACCGGGCCGGGGCCGTGCCGAGGTGATCGGCGAGGATGCGCTGCAGCTCGCCTTTGCCGACATGCGCGGCCTCGACGGGGTCTATACGTTCAAGAGTGCTGACGAGGCTGCGGACGTGGCGTTGTGGATGCTGTCGGGCTATGCGCCGCGCGGCATCGAGGCGCCGGACGCTGCGCCCTGACGGCATCGCACGCCGGCGGTTTTCCGGCTCAGCGCCCGCCTTCGGCCAGCCAGTCTGCGCAGTCCGCCAGGGCGCGCCTGGCGGTTGCGGCACGTTTCGCAAGCGCCTTTTCCTTGCCGCGAAAACGCTTCGCGCCGTCCGGCCTCTCGATGGCGCCGGGCTCCAGCGGGGGAAACAGGCCGAAATTGATGTTCATCGGCTGGAACGACCGCTTTCCGGGCTCTTCGTCCGAGACGAGGTGCCCCCCGGTGATATGGGCGAGCAGCGCCCCGAGCGCCGTGGTTTCGGGCGGAAGCGACGGAGCACGGCCCAAGCGTTCACCGGCGGCGAAGCGTCCGGCGAGCAGGCCGATGCCGGCGCTCTCGACATAGCCCTCGCAACCGGTGATCTGGCCCGCGAACCGCAATCCCGGCCGCGTCTTCAACGCGAGCGACCGGTCAAGCAGCACGGGCGAGTGGATGTAGGTGTTGCGGTGCAGGCCGCCGAGTCTTGCGAATTCGGCATTCTCCAACCCGGGGATCATGCGGAAGACATCCGTCTGCGCACCGTATTTCAGCTTCGTCTGGAAGCCGACCATGTTGTAGAGCGTGCCGAGCGCATTGTCCTGGCGCATCTGCACCACCGCATAGGGCTTGATGGCCGGCTGGTGCGCATTGGTCAGGCCCATCGGCTTCATCGGTCCGTGGCGCAGGGTTTCCCGGCCGCGCTCCGCCATGACCTCGATCGGCAGGCAGCCGTCGAAATACGGCGTGCCTTCCCATTCCTTGAAGCCGGTCTTGTCGCTGGAAATCAGCGCGTCGACGAAGGCGTTGTACTGCGCTTCCGTCATCGGGCAGTTGATATAGTCCTTGCCCGTGCCGCCCGGGCCGGGCTTGTCATAGCGCGACTGGTACCAGCAGATCCCCATGTCGATCGAATCGGTGTGGACGATCGGCGCGATGGCGTCGAAAAAGGCGAGCGCATCCTCTCCCGTCTCCGCGCGGATCGCCTCGGCGAGCAAAGGCGCCGTGAGCGGCCCGGTGGCGATGATCGCCTGGTCCCATTCCGACGGCGGCAGGCCGGTGACCTCCTCGCGTTCCACGCGGATCAGCGGGTGGGTTTCGATCGCTGCCGTCACCGCCTGCGAAAACCCGTCGCGATCGACGGCGAGCGCGCCGCCGGCCGGGACCTTGTGGGCATCGGCCGCGCGCATGATCAGCGACCCGGCAAGGCGCATCTCCGCATGCAGCACGCCGACCGCATTCGATTCGGCATCGTCCGAGCGGAAGGAATTCGAGCAGACGAGCTCGGCGAGCCCGTCGGTCTTGTGGGCGTCCGTGCCGCGCACGCCGCGCATCTCGTGGAGGACGACCGGCACGCCCATTTCGGCCGCCTGCCATGCCGCCTCGCAGCCCGCAAGGCCGCCGCCGATGATGTGGACCTCGGATGGTCTGTCTGCGTCTTCGTTCATGGGCGCGCTCCTTATCACGGGGACGGGAGGCTTCCAACAGCGCTCAAACAAAAACGGCGCCCGAAGGGCGCCGTAACGTCATCGGCAAGCTCTGCGCGATCAGCGGAACGAGCGCGAAGCGATCGTGCGGATGTCGAACCGGGTGATGCCGATGTCGGAAAGGGTGTGGTTGGAGAGGCCGGCGAGTTCGGCGAGCGTGCGACGATAGTTGAGCCAGCTCCTGGCGATGCGGACGGGGTTCATGGGGTTCCTCGAAAGATGGGTGCGGCCAAGACGGCACGCTGTCATGGCGCGGATATACGCCCTTTCGCGGTGGAACGGGAGTGCAAAGGGAAGGCATCTGCTATGCGATTAAGCATTGCACGCCCAAATTCTCGGCATGTCGACGCAATGCCGTCGGGATGTGCTGCGTCTTGCGGGCAAGACTTCCGCCCATGGGATCGGCGATACGCCCGATGCAAAGCGCCCGCCGGAGAGGCTCCGACGGGCGCTTCAATGATAGCAGGCAAAAAGCTTCGGCGTCGCGCTTAGCGGACGGCCTTGCGGGCAACCTGCGGGATATCGCCGCGGCCGATGCCGAGGTCGTTCAGTTCCCGGTCGCTCATGCGGTTGAGCTCGACGCAGGTCTGCCGGTACTTGCGCCAGGTGCTGAAAGAGCGTGCGATGTTCATGATCCTATCCTTTCCAGGGTCATTGCCAGCGCTTCGTCATCTCTTGGCTGGCCGTCGTTCTATGACGCTGACTATAGCGCCCGTTCAGCGCCGAACCCAGCGTGAATGCTGCATCGCACCCATGCGGACCGCGCATTGCTGCAACTGCTGTTGACGGCCGTTCGAGGGGGAGGCTCGAGAGACGAAAGAACGGACAACCTCTCGATTTCAGCCTTGCGCTCCGGGCTCCGCCACGGATGGGCAGGTGCCGGCGCGATGATCTCATGTTTCCATGCGCGTTCGAAGCGCGCCATTGCCCCGGTCCTGCCAGCCATTCCTCCCATTATCGGCGGCTGCAGCGCTTCTTCCAGTTTGTCCGCCTCGAC
>NZ_JBHFEI010000022.1:0-44446 GCF_041928815.1 Ensifer soli
TTCCTCGCCTCCGACGCCGCAAGCGCCATGACGGGCTCCGTCGTCACGGTGGATTGCGGATATACGATCTGGTAGCGCGCTGTCCGGAGATGCGCCGCGCCTTCACCGGCATGGCGCATTCCCGGGATGCAGCGGCTTTCGACTGAGACACGGGATGAAGCAGGGGCGACGACGGGAAAGCGGATCTGCGGGAATGCGGCAGGCTTTCAAGGAGGACGACGCATGGAAACTCCGACGAAGCGGGTCGACATGGTTCCGGCCAAGCGGCGCGCGCTCATTCTCGAGCACCTGCGCGTCAATGGCGCGGCCAGCATCCAGGAGCTCGCCGACACGATCGGCGGCTCGCAGTCGACGGTGCGCCGCGACCTCGAACATCTCGTCGAAAAGGGCTATCTCGAGCGCACCCATGGCGGCGCCCACCTGTTGCAGCCGGCACGCGCCACCTTCGAGCGCGAGACCTCGGTCAACGCGCAACTCCACCATGCCGAGAAGGTGGCGATCGGCCGCGAGGCGGCGCTGCGCCTCAGCGCCCGCGACAGCGTCATCTTCGATTCGTCCTCGACCGTGATGGAGGCGGTGCGCGCGGCCGCCGAGCGCGACCTGCCGCTGACCGTCGTCACCAACAGTCTCGAAATCGCCGATTTCGCCGCCGACGTGAAATCGTGGCGCGTGATCATGCCGGGCGGCACCATCCGCCCCGGCTACCGCCATCTCGCCGGAGAGCCGGGCGAGAGCTTCATCCGCACGCTGCATGCCGACGTCTGCCTGAGCGGCGTGTCGGCGGTCACCGGCGCGCTCCTAACCGAAATCGCGCTGGAGGTCGCCTCGCTGAAGCGTGCGATGATCCGCGCCGCGCGCCGGACGATCCTGCTCGTCGACAGCACGAAGTTCACCGCGCCCGGCTTCTGCACGCTTTGCGACGTGTCCGAAATCGACGAGGTGATCACCGACACGGGGGCGACCGAGGAAGAACTCGCCCCCTTGCGCGCGGCCGACCGTCGCATCACGCTGGTCCCGGTGAGCCGTTCCGCCGCGACCGCCGCACGGACCGGCAATGCCGGGCCGGGCGAGGCGGGCTGAGCGATCACCGCCTGCGGGATCCGGGCGTCCGATCTGCCCTCAGCGCAGCACCTTGTAGATAGACGGATCGAAAATCGAGGCCAGCGTCTTGATCTCGGAACGCCCGGCGCCGGCGATCTCGGCCCGGTAGCCTGAAACGAGGCTCTTCACCTCTTCCGCCTTCTTGCCCTCGCAGGTCTTCGCGCAGGCGCCGACCGCCCGGGCGACGCCGTTGAGGGCGACGGCCACCGACCGGTAGTCCGGCCTGTCGGAGAAGCGGCCCGCCGCCTTCTTCAGGGCCGCAGCGGTACATTTCCCGTCGCCGCAGGCCCGGATCTCGGCCGTCGCGCGGCTTTTGACGCTTTTGGACAAGCCCGCATCGAAGGCGAAGGCCGGCGCGGCCAGGACGAGGCCGGCCATCACGACTGCAACGACACCACACCGCATGTTTCTCTCCTCAAGAACAACTCTTGCGGGAGCTTCGGGCAGGGGACGCGCCGTGTCAAGCGCGTCCTGCCGTCATCCGCGTCAGGCCGGAAAGCGCTGCTCGTACTCGGCGCGAAGGCCCGTCCATCTGTCCCAGAAGGGCACTGGCTCCGTCTCCGACAGCCGGGCGGCAAGCACGTCGAGAGGGGCATGCCAGCCGGAACTGACATTCAGGAGCACGCCACGGTCGGGAACGCGGCGGTGGGTGATGGTCAGCACCACCTCGCCGTCCGAGGCGGCGAGATCGAAGGCGACCTCGCTGGCACTGCCCCAGGTGATGACGAGGCGCACCGGCGCCTCGACCGCCAGCACCCGGCACGTCATGCCGTGCGACTCGCCGAAACCCGGCGGGCGCGCTCCCGGCGGATCCGTCAGGTCGTCGTTGCGCCAGGTCAGGACGAAGGATGCACCCGGCTCGAGCGGCATGTCGCCCGAGGCGAGCCACCGGCGACGCAGCTCGCCGTCAGTGAGATAGGCCCAGACCCGCTCGACCGGCCCGGGCAGGCGCCGTTCGATCCGGAGCGTTGCCGGTTCGGTCAGCACGCCATAGGCGGCCGGTCTTGCAAGCGTCATGGCATCGGTCATGTCTCGTCTCCTTCATCAGCGACGGGGGGTGGAACGGATCGGAGCGCGTCGTCCTCGCGAAGCAGCCGCTCGAGCGTGTCGAGACGGGCGGACCAGAAGCGCTCATAAACGGCAAGCCAGCGATGGGCCTCGGCGAGCGGCCCTGCTTCGAGATGACACAGATGGGTGCGTCCGCGCACGTCGCGGCGGATCAGTCCCGCCCCCTCCAGCACCTTGATATGCTTGGACGCCGCCGCGAGCGACATCGAGAACGGCTCGGCAAGCTCGCCGACGGTGCGCGCCCCCCCGGCCAGCCGTTCCAGCATGCGCCGCCGCGTCGGGTCGCCGAGGGCATGGAAGACCGTGTCGAGGGGAAGGGGCAATAATTCAACCATGTGGTTGAATATAACGATGCCGCCTTAATAGTCAACCATTCGGTTGAATATTTCGCGCCTGCCGTCCGCACAGGCCGGGAAGCGCGTCCTCGTTCTGGGAAGAGGTGGGCGCCCGAGTGGAAAAGCGCCGCCGAACGCGCCGGCACATGGCTGGTGAAGAGGGGACCGCCTACCGGATCGTCCGGCACAAAGCGATCTTGCTGCGGCCGGGAATGCTCCGGCAGGGCGGCCTCGGACCCCGGCGGCCGGGCACACCTCACGCCGCCTGGACGTATCCGGCCGATCTCGCCGTCGCCGCTCTACGGCGGCGCGACCGGTTTGAACAGGGTACGGTCGGGCATAAGGCCGGAAACTGCCTTCCGTCGAGGCTCGCGCAGAGAGCGACAACGTGCGTCCACCCCCGCCGAAACCGCGATCTTCACGGATCGGACGGCGACGCACGGCGGGCGCAGCGAGATTGCGCCTTGCACTTCGCCGTCCGAGGCCGGTGACGGGTGCACGGGATCGCGCCGCGACGGACGCAGACGGTGAATCACGCCCGGGTATTCACGCCGCTGGCGGCCGTCCAGCCGTCGATCCCGCGGGTGAAACCCTCGATGACGCAGAGCGGCCCATGGGAAAGCCCTGGCGGAGCGTCCTCGGACGCGACGTCCCGTGTGTGCCGACCATGGCAAGGAGGCCGGTATCGGGGAGCGGCCCGACGGCGACCCGCTTCAATCAAATGTCCGGTTCGTGCACCACGGTCACGCGTCCCGGAAGGGTGCAGCCGCGGCGCTGGCGCCGCGACCTCCCGGCCCGGACCGCGGGCGTCAGGCCGCGCGCTTCACCGGGGTGCGCCGCAGGAAGGCGAGCGTGCTTTCGAGATCGACCACGCCCGCCTGGCTGCCGAGGCCGGTCGCGTTCAGCGCCGAGGAGGCCTGGCCGAGACGGGTCGTCTCTTCCGGGTCGTAGCCGTTGATCAGGCCGGTGGCGAATCCGGCATTGAAGGCGTCGCCGCAGCCGCAGGTGCAGACGACGTCGATCTCGAAGGCGGGCATATGGAAGCGCGTGCCGTCGACATGGTGATAATAGGCCCCGTCCGCCCCCATGGTCATCACCGTGCAGGCGACGCCGAGATCGTTGAAGTAGCGGCCGATGTCCTCCTTCGCCTCGAGGCCGGACAGGGCGCGCGCCTCCTCGATCGAGGGGATGAAATAGTCGGTGTGCGGCAGCAGGCCGGCAACGCTCGCCATGTCCTTCTTGCTGGCGGCGAAGACGTCGAGCGTGGTGATGCGTCCGCGCCGCTTGGCTTCCGCCATCAGCGCGAAGGAGGGCGGCCCGTCCATCCGGTCCATCAGCCCCGTGCCGCCGACATGGACGATCTTCGCGTCGAGAACCCGGTCGTAGTCGGCTTCGGTGATCTCGAAGGCGCCGGTGGCGCCGCGCTTGTGCAGCGCCGGGCGCTGCCCGTCCGGCCGTGTCGTCACGATGGTGGAGGAGGTGGAGACGCCGCGGCAGAGCTGCATCATCCCGGTGTCGATGCCGAAATCGCCCATGCGCTTCAGCACCCACTCGCCCATCAGGTCGTCGCCGACACCGCCGACCGCCTGGACCCGCAGGCCGTATTTCGCCGCGACCACTGCCGCGGCACCCGCCGCGCCCGACACGGCGAGGGCGAAATCCTCGACGAAATAGGTGTCGCCGCCGGGCGGGATCGCCGTCACCGGCCGCGCCAGGCAATCGAACGTGTAGAAACCGATCGACGTGTAATCATAGGACATTGCGATTTCCTCCTCGCTATCTCAATCGCTGACGCGATCACGAAGGGCGCCGCCTGCGGCACCCGCATCTTTCCTTTTCGAGGCCTCCGGGCGCCTCGTCTCCTCCGCCCGCGCCCCTCTGCCCGGTCAGGTGTCGAGCAGCCGCTCGGCCACCTGCTCGTCGGTGATCAGCACATGGGGCGACAAGAGCCGCATCGATGCCCGGATCACCGGCAGCTTGTGCCAGCCGCCGGACGCCAGCACGATCTTGCGCGCCGAGCGCAGCGTCTGCGGATCGACGGCGACGACCCGATGGTTGATATCATGGTCGAGCACCGCGCCGTCCGCATTCATGAAGCGGCAGAGCACGTCGCCGACGGCCCCGGCGCGCTCGAGCGACGCCATTTCCTCCTTTTCGAGCAGACCGTACCGGCCGAAGGTGGAGGACGGCGACAGGTCGCCGACGCTGACGACGGCGAGGTCGAGGTTCTCCGAACGGCGGAACACCTCGCGGATGCCGGGATGGGTGAGCAGCGCCGTGCGCGTCCGCTCGTCCGGCGCGTAGACGGGTGCGGCGATCAGGTAGCTTTCCGCCGACAGCCGGTCGCCGAGCCGCCAGGCGAGTTCGGACGGGTTGAAGGTGCTGACCCGCGTCAGCCCGCCGAGCAGCGACACGACGGAGATGCCGGCCTGCGACTGCTGCGGGATCGACGGCAGGCAGGAGCTCAGCGTCTTGCCCCAGCCGAGCCCGATCGTCATGTTCGGTTTCAGCACGTCGGTGAGATACTCGCCGAGCACGGTGCCGATGATCTCCGGCACCATGTCCGCCCTCTGCGGCATCGGCACGACGATCGCCCGCTCCAGCCGGTAGCGCTTCTCGATCTGCCGCTCCAGCTCGACGCAGTGGCTGTGGCGGGTGAGCACGCGGATCTGCACCGTGCCGTCGGTGCGCGCCGTCGCCAGCATCCGCAGCACCTTCGTCCGCGTCAGGCCCAGTTCTTGGGCGATCTGGTCCTGCGTCAGTCCCTCCTTGTAGTACATCCACGCCGCGCGGGTTCTCAGATCATGGGTAAGGTCGGACACCGATGCTTCGCTTTCCGTTACGGTTGGCCTCACCATGCCTATAGTCGAGCTTCCGGTCGATGACCACTGCGCGCGGGGACCGGTGGGAAACAAGGGTTTCAGCCCCGGCGGCGGAAGAGATCGACGAGGACGGCGATCAGCACAACGCAGCCGACGATGACGCGCTGCCAGAAGCCGGACACGTTGAGCAGCACCGTGCCGTTGGCGAGAACCGTCAGCAGCATCGCGCCGAGCATGGTGCCGACGATCGAGCCCTGGCCCCCACGCAGGCTGGTGCCGCCAAGGATCGCCGCGGTGATCGCGCCCATCAGCCAGCCCTCGCCGACCGAGGGCTGGCCGGCGTCCATGCGGCTGGCAAACAGGATGCCGGCGAGCGCGGCGAACATGCCGGCAAGGCCGAAGACGAGGAACTCGACATATTTCGCCCGGATGCCGACGAGCACGGCCGCGTCGCGGTTGCCGCCGATGGCGAAGATGTTGCGGCCGAACTTCGTCTGGGTCAGCAGCCAGATCAGCACCACGCCGGAGAGAAGGAAGAGGACGACGGGCACCGGCACCGAGAGGATCTCGCCCTTGCCGAAGAAGCCGAAGGTCTCTCCCAGGGGCCGGATCGGATAGCCCTTGGTGATGACCATGGTCAGCCCCGCGAAGATCTCCCAGGTGGCGAGCGTGACGATGAAGGGATTGAGCCTCAGGCCCGCGACGAAGAAGCCGTTGACGAAGCCGAGGCACATGCCGAAGGCCATGGTCAGCGGAAGGACCATGTAGGGGTGAATGCCGAGCACCGTCAGCATCAGCGAGCCGACGATGGCGGAAAGCCCCGCCGCCGCGCCCACCGAAAGATCGATGCCGCCGACGAGCAGCACCAGCGTCTGGCCGAGCGCGACGAGGCCGACGAAGGCCGCCTGGCGGGCGACGACCGACATGTTGTAGGTCGAGAGGAAGTTGTCGGTGGCGAGCGACAGGACCAGCATCAGCGCGATCAGGGCCACGAGGATGCCGCTCGCCTCCCACTGCCAGAAGCGAGTGACGAGGCCGGGGCGTTGCGCCTTCCTGACCGGGGAGGATGCGGCGATATCGTGTGTCATCGTGTCAAACCTTCACTGTCCGGACCGCCGCGCCGCGTATCCGGCGTCTCGCGCTCCTTCGTGTTGATGTCTCGTGTCGAAGCGGCGCGCCGGCCGGACTGGCCTGGAGCATTTCCGGTGACCACGGGATCGCCTTCAATGCTCTCAGTCTTTCTTTCTGTCGCATTCTCCGGCGCCGAAGCGATCACGCTTCGGCGGGAAATGCTCTAGCTCATGGCGAGCTGCAGCAGCGATTCCTGCGTCGCGCTCGCGGCGGTCGGGATGCCCTTGACCCTGCCCTCGTGCATGACGACGATGCGGTCGGAGACGTCGAGCACCTCCTCGAGTTCGGAGGAGATGAAGAGGATCGACAGGCCTTCCCGGTCGGTGAAGCGGCGCAGCTCGTTCTGGATCTCGAATTTCGCCGCGACGTCGATGCCGCGTGTCGGCTCGTCCATGATCAGCACGCGGGCGTTCTGCATCAGCCAGCGGCCGATGATGACCTTTTGCTGGTTGCCGCCGCTCAAGCTGGTGATCAGGTCGCGCGGCGAGCCGAGCTTGATGCGCAACCGCTCGATGAAGCCGTCGACCTCGCGCATCATGTCGCGGTTGCGCATAGTCAGCCCGCCGGTGAAGCGGCCGAGCGAGGGCATGCACATATTCTCGCTGATCGAGAGCAGCGGGAAGATGCCCTCCTGCTTGCGTTCCTCCGGCAGGTAGACGAGCCCGCTCTGGATGCAGCCGAGCGGCGTGCGGCTCTCCAGCGGCTTGCCGAACAGCTCGACCGTGCCGCTGTCGGCGCGCGTCAGGCCGAAGATGCATTTCGCGACCTCGGTGCGACCGGCGCCGACGAGGCCGGACATGCCGAGGATCTCGCCCTTGTGCAGCTCGAAGCTGACATTCTCGAATTCCCCCTGGCGGGTGAGGCCGGTGACCTTCAGCACCACCTCGCCCTTCTCGATACCCAGATGGGGCGCCGGGTTGCCGCGGCCGACGACGCGGCCCGCCATGCTGCGGATCATCTCCTCCTTGTCGGTCGTCTTCGGATCGAGGGCGCCGACATAGGCGCCGTCGCGCAGCACCGTGATGCGGTCGGAGAGTTCGAGGATCTCGTCGAGACGGTGGGAGATGTAGAAGATCGAGCCGCCACTCGCGCGGAAAGCGCGGATATAGGCGAAGAGCTTGTCCGTCTCGCGCGAGGTCAGCGTCGCCGTCGGCTCGTCGAGCATGATGATCTCGGCCGACGTGGCGGCGGCGCGGGCGATCTGGACGAGCTGCTGCTGCGCCTTGCTCAGCCGGAACACCGGCAGCGCCGGGTCGATGGAATTGTCGATCTCGAGCAGGTGGCGCACGGCGCTCTCGCGCGTCGCCTTCCAGTCGATCATGCCGGCGCGGGTCAGCTGCGCGCCGAGCATTATGTTTTCGGCGACCGTCAGGTTCGGGACAAGATTGATTTCCTGCGGCGCGATCGAGATGCCGGCCTTCTGCGCGTCGAGCGGCCGGTGGAAGACCGTCTCGACGCCGTTGCGGCGCAATGTGCCGGAGGTCGGGCGCATCTTGCCGCAGAAGATGTTCATCAGCGTCGACTTGCCGGCGCCGTTCTCGCCGATGATGGCGTGCACCTCGCCCTTGCCGATGCCGATCGACACACCTTTCAGCGCATGGACGACCCCGTAGGACTTGGCGATGTCGACCGCCTCGAAGATGAATTGCGTCATGGCCTGCCTCCTCCCGGCAGGCGCGCATCGGACGATGCGCGCCCGCAGAAGCGGTTTCCTCAGTTGCACTGGTCCTTGGTGATGAAGAACGAGCCGGTGTCGTGGAACATCGGATAGGTGTGGTTCTCGTTCATCGCCACCAGGTACTTGACCGCCCAGTAGCCCATGTCCCACTGGCGCTGGGCCTTGAGGGCCGTGATCGTGCCGTCGCAGACCGCGTCGACGGCCTCCGGCAGGTCGTCCATGCCGACGATCGCCACCTTGCCGGCGAGCCCGGCATTCTTCACGGCACGGGCCGCGCCGATCGGGTTCGAGGCGTTCGAGCCGAAGATGCCGGCGATGTCGGGGTTTGCCTGCAGCGCGTTCTCGGTCAGCGTCACGGCTTCCTCGAGGATGTCGTTGTCGGGCTGCTCGAAGACGATCTGCATGTCCGGATGGGCTTCCAGCGCCTTCTTGAAGCCCTGGATGCGCTCCACATGGTCGGAAGCGGTCAGGCTGCCGGCGAGGATGCCGACCTTGCCCTTGCCGCCGAGATGCTTTGCGAGGAATTCGCCGAGGTCGAAGCCGTCCTGGTAGCTGCTCTTCGGGCCGATGAAGGGAAAGCCCTCGTCGCAGAAGGAGTTGAAGGTGACGACGTTGACGCCGGCGGTCTTCGCCTCGCCGAGGAGCTGGACATTGGTGGCGCGGTCGAGGCAGGCGACGGCGAGGCCGTCCGGCTTGCGGCCGATATTGGCCTCGATGCGCTGGTTCTGGTCGGCGACGTCGGCCTGCGGCGGCTGGTCCCAGATCACGTTGACGGTGATGCCGGACTTCTTCAGTTCCTCGGCGGCGAACTTGCTGCCCTCGGCAACGACGTCGTACCAGGGATGGATGACCTTCGGAATGAAGACGAAGGTCAGTTCCTTGTCGATCGGCTTGATCAGGTCCTGCTGGCCCGCGGCCGACGCGCCGGTGGCGGCGACAAGCGAGGCCAGTCCGGCCGCGGCCAGAAGTGTCGTGAGTTTCATGGTTAACCTCCCGTTTGGATGATGGCCGCCCGTCCCTCGGGCGGCAAGAACGCGGCCGGGATCCCCCCGCCCGCAAAACCCTGGCTTCGCCTCAGTCGAAGCGATGCCCCTCCGTGGCCGTGCCGGAGCACGCCCGTGCCACCTTCATGAGATGCCCGGCGACGGCGGCAACGCATGCGGCGATCCGACCGGTGACGGCGCAGTGTCCGGCAGCCCCACGATCGTCACACATCCTGTCCTCCCGCCTGCGAAACCGAAACATTTATTTACAGACAAAAATAAATGTTCACGATTGATGATTTTTGTCAACCGGTTTTGACGTGCGCTAGGGAAACGGCGAACATGGCTTTGTTCTCGTTTCTCAATTTGTCACTCTGAGCGCCGGATGCGGGGCGGTCCCCGGAAAAAATCGGCCGATCATCGGACAAGCCCGGAAAAGACCTCTCAGGGACATCTTGCATATTTGTAATTTTTATCGCACATATGTGCAAATTGAGCGGAGAGCATCATGAAAGCTGGATTGCTGAAGGCACCGAACGATCTCGCATTCGAGACCGTGGCCGACCCCGAAATCGCGGAAGGCGACGTGCTGATCCGCGTGCGCGCCGCGACGATCTGCGGCACGGACATCCGCATCTTTCGCGGCCGCAAGACCGCCGGCATCCGTTACCCGTCGATCCTCGGCCATGAATTCGCCGGCGAGATCGTCGAGCCCGGCCGCTCCGGCTTTCAATGCGGCGAGGCTGTCTGCGTCTGTCCGGCGATCCCCTGCGGCAATTGCGACTACTGCAAGCGCGGCTACGAGAACATCTGCCGCAACCTGATCGCCATCGGCTACGAGGTCGACGGCGCGTTCGCCGAATATATCCGCATCCCGGCGATCGCGGCCGAGAAGCAGAATATCTTCAAGATCCCCGATTCGGTCGGCTGGGAGAAGGCCGCGCTGGTCGAGCCGCTCTCCTGCGTGCTGAACGGCCAGGAAAAGATCGGGGTGGGCGTCGGCGACACGGTGGTGATCCTCGGCTCCGGCCCGATCGGGCTGCTGCATGTCAAGCTGGCACGGCTCTCCGGCGCGCTGAGGATCATCGTCAGCGAGCCGAGCGCCTCGCGCCGCGAGGCGGCGATCGCCGCGGGCGCCGACATCGTCGTCGATCCGGTCAACGAGGACCTGCAGGCGATCGTCCGCGGGGTCACCAAGGGGCTCGGCGCCGACAAGCTGATCGTCGCAATCGGCGTGACCAAGCTTGCCAACGACGCACTGTCGCTGGTGCGCCATCGCGGCAAGGTCAGCCTCTTCGCCGGCTTCTCCGCCACCGACACGGCGGTGATGGACGTCAACCTGATCCACTACAACGAACTCGTCGTCACCGGCTCCTTCGGCCTCGACCGCCGCCAGTTCGAGACGTCGCTGAACCTCATCGCCTCCGGCCTGATCGAGGTCGATTCGATGCTGACGCACCGTTTCGAGCTGAAGGACATCGGCGAGGCGCTGGCGACCGCCGAGCGCGGCGCCGCCGTCAAGGTCGCCGTCGTCAACGGCTGAGCGGGAGTGCTGCGACGGCTGCCCGACAGGCATCCAGACCGTGGCAAACGGCGCCGGTCCGGATCGACGGCGCGCGCGCGCCATGCCATACTCGGACCCGACGGAAAAACGGCCGCCGGACGGGTGCGGCCTTGCGGCTGGGGATCACGGTGATGCGTAGCACGGTCGGGAGAGAGATCCGGGACACGGCCAAGGACCAGTTGCGCGGCATGCGCCATCTGGTGCGCCTGCTCGGCTCGGACGAAGAACGCAAACGGCTCGCCAGGCACGGGCTGCCGGAGGTGCCCGAGGAGGTCGATCGCCTGGTCGGGCGCACCTTCCGCGCCGTCGACGGCGTGATGAGCCTCGTCGAGGCGGCCGCGGCGCCCTTCCGCTCGCAGGCCGCGCCCCCACCCGGTTTCGGCACGATCGAGGCCTATGCGGACCCGGGAGAGGACGCCGCCGCCGCCTTTTCGGGCGATCTCTACCGCGTGCTGAAGCTCGCCGCCGGAACGCGCGATCCGAACCCGCTCATCCTCAGCGCCCGCCTTGCCGGCATCCATCGGGAACTGGCGACCCGCGCCGGGACGCTTGCCGATCCGGGCGACGGCGCGGGCCTCGCGGCCGCCCTCTTCCTCGCGCTCTCGCGCCGCCATCCGCTCGCCGGCCCGAACCCGCCGGAAGGCGACGCCGAGATCCGGATCCATGCTGCGACCGCGCTGATCTTCGGCCTCACCGCCAGCGGCCGCCTGCCGCGCGCCGAGGTGCCGGAGATCGTCACCGACGCCCTCCTTGCCGCGGGCGCCCGGATCGAGATCTTCCGGGATGCCGCCACGACCGATACCGAAACGGACGCACTTGACGCGGTGTTGCGCAGCCTGCTCGCCCATCTGGGGTAGGACGGCGGACCCTCGTTTTTGCACAATTGACCGGCTCGGGGCGCGGATGTACGCTCCGTCCTTGCAAGACAACGGGCATCCGGTCGAAGAACCGGACGCCCGCCTCGGTGGAGTTTTGAAACGATGGATCTGTCGGTCCAGCAGGAAATCGCCAGCGTTCCGGACCTTGCCCACCGGCTGCGCCAGTTGCGGTGGTTCCGGCGCTCCTTCGCGCTCGGCACGCGCGTGCTGTCGCGGCGCTACGGGCTTTCGGCGACGGTGGACGAGGAGGTGCTGGCCCGCGTCTTCCTCGACTGGGTCGACGTGCTCGAACGGAAGAAGCCGCTTGCCGCCGTCAACCGCGCCGATTTCATCATGTTCGCCGGCGGCCTCGTGCTTCGCGAGCTGATCCGGGCGAGACCGGTCCGCGTCGAGCTGAAGCCCGTGACCGCGGGGACGCCGGTGCCGGAGATCGTCGCCTTCTGGCCCGAGGGGTTCGTCTACACGCATTTCTGCATCAGCGCCGTCTGCGCCGTGCACCAGCAGGAATTCGGCAAGCCGCTGCCGCTGTCGAAGAGCGTCGACGACCTGCGCACCTGGTGGTCGTTCCGCGACAATACCCGCGACATGCCGGCCTATGCGATCGCCTTCCTCGACCGCTTCTTCGACGCCGAGCCGAACTGGGCGGTGCCGGATCTGCCGGAATTCCGGCGGGCGATGCGCCTGCCGCCGCAGGACGCCCTCCCGTCTCATTGAACCGGACACGGCAAAGCCCCGCCACGACGGTGGTCGGGGCCTTGCCGGCATGCGGGAAACCGTGTCAGACGATCATCGCCATCGGCCGCTCGATATAGGAGCGGAACGCCGCCAGAAGCTCCGCGCCGAGCGCGCCATCGACGGCGCGATGATCAGTCGAGAGCGTGACGGTCATCAGCGTCGCCGCCTTCACCGCGTCGCCGACGATCACCGGGCGGCGCTCGCCCGCGCCGACCGCGAGGATCGTCGCATGCGGCGGATTGACGATTGCGGCGAAGTCGCGCACGCCGAACATGCCGAGATTGGAGATGGCGCCGGTGCCGCCCTGGTACTCCTCGCCCTTCAGCTTGCCCTCCCTCGCCCGCGCCGCAAGATCCTTCATCTCGTTGGAAATCGAGGACAGCGTCTTGATCTCCGCCCGGCGCACGATCGGGGTGATGAGCCCGCCCGGCACCGAGACGGCGACGCCGATATCGGCGTGGCGATGCTTGAGGAGATGATCCTCCTCCCAGGAGACATTGGCGCCGGGCACGGCGCGCAGCGCCATGGCATAGGCCTTGATCACCATGTCGTTGACCGAGATCTTGTAATCCGGCTTGCCGTCAACCTGGGGCGCCGAGGCGTTCAGTTCGGTGCGCAGCGTCAGCAGCGCGTCGATGCTGCAATCCGCCGACAGGTAGAAATGCGGCACCGTGCTTTTCGCCTCGACGAGACGGCGGGCGATGGTGCGGCGCATGCTGGTGTGCGGCACGACCTCGTAGCTGCCCTCGGCGAAGAGGCGGCGTACCGTCTCGGCCGGCCGGGGCACATCGGCCGGACGCGCGATTTCCGCCGCCACGGCTGGCGCAGGAACGACGACCTGCGCCGCATCCGCCGCCGTCCGGGCCTCGACATCGGCGCGGGTGACACGGCCATGCGGCCCGGAGCCTGCGACCGAAGCGAGGTCGAGCCCCGCCTGCCGGGCGAGCCGGCGGGCAAGCGGCGTGGCGCGCACGGTCTCCCCCTTCGCCGCTGCCGGCACGAGGATCGGCCCGGCCGACGCTCCGCCGCCCTCCGCCGCCTTCGGAAAGACGGTGGCGGTGCCGGTCGCGGCAGGCCGCTTCGCATAGGCCTCGCCCTCCTCGTAGATCCAGGCGACGGCGGAGCCGACCGCGATGTCGACGCCCTCGGCACCGACGACGTCGCGAAGCACGCCGCTTGCCGGCGCGTCGACCTCCATCGCCGCCTTGTCCGTCTCGATCTCGAAGAGCACCTCGCCCTTCTTCACCGGCGCATTCGCCTCGAAGAACCATTTCGAGATCCGCCCCGTCGCCATGTCCATGTCGACCTTCGGCAGGATGACTTCGACGGGCATGGTCAGCGCACTCCCTTCGCAAGGTCGCGGGCGGCGGCAATGATCCCCGGCACCTGCGGCACGGCCGCCTTTTCCAGATCCGGATTGTAGGGGATCGGCGTCTCGGCGCCGCCGAGGCGCACGATCGGCGCGTCGAGATAGTCGAAGGCCTCGCTCTCGGCGATCATGGCGCTGATCTCGGCGCCGACGCCGAGCGTCTTGACGCCTTCATAGACGCAGAGGAGCCGCGACGTCTTCTTGACGCTCTCGATCACCGTCTCGCGGTCGATCGGCCGGATGGTGCGCAGGTCGATGACCTCGACGTCGATGCCCTCTGCGGCGAGCGTTTCCGCCGCCTCGAGCGCCTTGTGCACCATGATGGCGGTGGCGACGATCGTCAGGTCCGTGCCGGCGCGGCGGATCTCGGCCTTGCCGATCGGCACGGTGTAATGGCCCTCCGGCACCGGGCCCTTCATCTTGTAGAGCAGCTTGTGCTCGAAGATCATCACCGGGTCGGGATCGGCGATCGCGGCGAGCAGCATGCCCTTGACGTCATGGGGCGTCGCCGGCTGGATCACCTTGAGGCCCGGCACATGGCCGAACCAGGCTTCGAGGCTTTGGCTGTGCTGGGCCGCGGCCCCCGTGCCGGAGCCGGCCGGAAAGCGCATGACGACGGGCACGGAGACCTCGCCGCCGAGCATGTAGCGCATCTTCGCCGCCTGGTTGACGATCTGCTCCATCGCTAGCGTGGCGAAATCGGAGAACTGGAACTCGAAGATCGGCCGGAGCCCCGTCACCGCCGCGCCGACGGCGACGCCGGCGCCGCCGAGCTCGGAGATCGGCGTGTCCATCACCCGGTCGGGACCGAAGCGTTCGATCAGGTCGCCGGTCACCTGGAAGGCGCCGCCATAGACGCCGATATCCTCTCCCATCAGCACGACGCGCTCGTCGGCCTCCATCGCCAGCGCCATCGCTTCCTGGATGGCCTGCGAATAGCTCAATTCCCTGACAGCGGCATTCATCACGCCTGCTCCGTATAGACAAAGTTGGTAAGGTCGGCGGTTTCCGGCGCCGGGCTCGCCTTGGCGAACTCGATCGCCTCGGCGATCTCCTTCGCGACGGAGGCGCGCACGGCATCGAGCTCCGCGCGGGTGGCGATGCCGAACTCGGCGAGCTGCGCCTCGTAGCGGATGATCGGATCGCGATTGGTCATCCAGTCGTCGATCTCGTCCTTGGTGCGGTAGCGGTTGCGGTCGCTTTTCGAATGGCCGCGATGGCGGTAGGTTTTGCATTCGATCAGGCTCGGCCCCTCGCCGCGCCGGGCGCGCTCCACCGCCGCGTGGGACGCCTCCGCCACGTCGGAGAGCACGTTGCCGTCGACGATGGTGCCGGGCATGGCATAGGCGGAGGCGCGATCGGCGATGTTGGCGACGGCGGTGGAACGCGCCGTCGAGGTCGACATGCCGTAGCCGTTGTTCTCGCAGACGAAGATCACCGGTAGCTTCCAGACGGCCGCCATGTTCAGCGCCTCGTGGAAGGCGCCCTCGTTGTTGGCGCCGTCGCCGAAGAAGGAGACGACGACCTTGCCGGTCTTCAGCCGCTTGGCCGTCAGCGCCGCGCCGACGGCGATCGGCAGGCCGCCGCCGACGATGCCGTTGGCGCCGAGATTGCCGGTGGTGACGTCGGCGATGTGCATCGAACCGCCGCGCCCGGCGCAGTAGCCCGTGGTCTTGCCGAAGAATTCGGCGAACATGCGGCTCACGTCGGCGCCCTTGGCGATGCAATGGCCATGGCCGCGATGGGTCGAGGTGATCTGGTCGTCATTGGTCAGCGGCAGGCAGATGCCCATGGCGCTCGCCTCCTGCCCGATCGACAGGTGCATCGTGCCGTGGATCAGGCCGCGCATGTAGCTTTCCTCGGCCCCTTCCTCGAACTGGCGGATCAGGTGCATCTTGCGCAACGCCTCGAGAAGCGCTGCGCGATCGTAATTCTGGAAGAGGAACGGCAGGTTGCTCGCCTCGGGCGTGGTCTTTTCGGCAGTCGCGGGTTCACCCATGGCTCACGCATCCTTTCCGTAGACGAGGGCGTCCTGGCGGGCGCGCAGCGCGGCGATGCGCGATCCGGGCGCGACGGCGGCATTGGCATAGGTGATCAGCTCGCCCTTTTTGATCGGCTCAGTCACCGAACCGCCCTGCAGGAGCCCGCAGGGAATGGCATTGGCGCTGCGCGCCTCCGGCGTGGTCATGATCCAGGCGCGGTAGCAATATTCGCCGATGGCATCGAGCCTGTCGCCGGGCTTCAGGTCCTTCTTGGCCACCGCGCAAACCTCCGCGACCGGCTTTGCCAGCGGCACCATGTCGGCCTTGCCGTAAAGCACGACACGGGCGCAGGTGAGCGGCACTTCGAGCGAGGTCAGGTGATAGGGCCGGTGGAAGGTGAAGTACGGGCCCTTGCCCATCTTCAGGTCTTCCATGCGCTCGGAGACGCGCGGATGGGACATGTCGGCGACGACGAACACGCCGGGCGCGACCCCCTTGCCGATCGAATAGTCGACGACGCCGACGCGCGACAGCACGCCGCCGTCCTTTTCCGGCACCAGCGTCTTCGACAGCTGCTCCAGCGTGGCGGCGGGGCCATGCATGCCCGGCCTGTCGGGCACGAGACCGGTGGCGTTGGCGATCGCCGCCATCTCGACCATGGTCTTCGAGCCGTCGACGAATTCGACCAGCATGCGCACGTTCATGTGGCGGCGGGCGGCTTCCTCCGCATAGTCGTCCGGAACGGCATCGACGTTCAACGGATTGTTCTTGCCCTTGCCGGCCGCGACGATCGGATGGCCCATCGCGGTGACGAACTCGATCAGTTCCATGCAGGAGGACGGCTCGTCGCCGGCACCGAGCGAATAGGTGACGCCGAGCCGGTCGGCCTCGCTCTTGAGATAGGCGCCGATGGTGACGTCGGCCTCGACATTCATCATGACGAGATGCTTGCCGTGCTCCATCGCCGAGAGGCCGATCTCGGCGCCGACCGCCGGTACGCCGGTCGCGTCGATGACGACGTCGATCAGGCCGCTTTCGAGGATCAGCTTGTAGTCGCTGGTCACCGCGATCTTGCCGCCTTCGATCGCGGAATTGAGGCCGTCGACGCCGTTGGTCTCCTTGTGGTGACCGTCCTCCTGAAAGGCGATGTCGACCGCCTTCTTCGCCGAAGGCAGGTTGAGATCGCAGATCGCGCCGATGTCGACGCCCGGCATGTGGGCGACGCGGGTGACGATGTCCGTCCCCATCTCGCCCGAGCCGATCAGCCCGATGCGGACCGGACGGCCCTGATCGGCGCGCGCGATGAGATCCCGCGCCAGACCCGTGGGCGCGACATTGATGGCCATAGGAACTCCTCCCGATGTGGCTGAACTTTATGGGGCAAACCTATCAGCACATTTGTTCTATTGTCAATACTAATGTTCACATTCTTCGATGTGGCATTGCGGAATATCCGGCGCGGGCGTTGCTGACAGTCCTGCGGACGCGAAGGACCGGACCCACCGAACGAACGTCCGGTTTGCACTGCAAAATCACGCGGAATGGGTCGGTGGCCGCACCACGGACAGGCGACGGACGGTGGAAGGACACCCGCCTCCGCCCCGACAGGGCCGACGCGGATAGTACAAACGTTCAGGAAAAATGCAAAATGTAATTTAGCGAAGGACCATTTCCGGCGATCCGCGCGTATGCGTGACAAAAGTTCACGTGACAGGACCGGCCGGTCCGCGACGGCTCCGGCCGGAGCCGAACAGGGGGACGTCCGAAGGCGCGACGCGCGTCAGCCGGCGACGAGCGCGGCTGCGGTCTGCTCGTCCGTGATCAGGGTCGTCGGGTTCAGGATGGCGATCGCCCCCTTCATCGAGGCAAGTTTCTCGCGGCCGCCGGAGATCAGCACGCGCTCGGGCGTGCGGCGCAGCTTGGCGAGATTGCAGGAAATCACGCGGGAATTGACCTCGTGGTCGACGAGACTGCCCTTCTCGTCGATGAAATTGTAGAGGATGTCGCCGACGGCGCCCGCCTCGACCAGCGAACGACGGTCCGCCTCGCTGATATAGCCGGTGCGGTAGCTCGTCGTCAGCGTCGAGATGCCGCCGACGGAGAGAAGTGCGACGTCGAGCTTCTCCGCCATCTCGAAGATCGCCGCCAGGCCGCAGCGCTCGAGCAGCGCATGCTTGGTCTCGGGACTGTCGACCACGGCCGGGGCCGGCACGAGAAAACCCTCGCCCTTGAACAGTTCGGCGAACTGCCAGGCGAATTCGGCCGGATTGAAACGCCGCGCCGCCGAGATGCCGCCGAGCAGCGAGACCACCTGGAATTCGTCCAGCGTCGCGCCGGTGATGAAGGGCAGCGTGTTGTAGAGCGTGCGGCCCCAGCCGACGCCGACGGACATGCCGGACTTCATGATGCCGGAAATATAGGTGCCGGCGGCAGCCGCGATCACCTTCACAGGGTCCCCCTCACCCTCGGCGAAGGGCGCGACGATGACCTGCCGGATGCCGTAGCGCTGCTCGAGATCGCGCTCGAGGGCGACGAATTCGGCGAGCGGTGCCGACAGGGTGATGCGCACCTCGTTGCGCCGCCGCGCATCCGCGAGCAGGCGGACGACCATCACGCGGTTGATGCCGATCTGCTCGGCGATCTGGTTCTGGGTAAACCCCTCGACATGGTAGAGCCAGGCGACGCGCGCGCGCAGCCGGTCCATTTCGCTCTGGAGCCCGAGGGCCTGCGGTGCTGGCTGCATGAACGGGGAACCTCCGGGCGATCCGTCTCAGACGTGGATGTCGCCCGCGGCAAGGTGGCGCGCCACGATGGCGGCGACCCGTTCCGGGCATTCGATCTGCGGCACGTGGCCCGCAGCCTTGAGCACATGAATAGCAAAATCTCCATCGACGGCAAGGGCTTGCCGCCAGGGAAGAATGCGGTCGCGCCGCCCCCAGACGATCGCGGCCGGCAGAGCGAGGCGCGCCATCGCCGCGCGCAGGTCGAAGGCCTGCACCCCGTCCGGGAAGAGCGCCCCCAGCATCGCTGCCTGGCAGGCCCGCAGCGCCGGCTCCGCCCGCCCCCGCATCGCGGCGCGCGCATAGTCGTCGCCGATCGCCTCCGGCACGGCCGTCAGCCGGCGCAGCCAGGGCGCGAGGCTTTCCGCCCGCCCGGCGCGAACGATGCCGGCAAGCGCATCCGCGTCGATCTCCGGCCCGAGGCCTGCCGGCGCGATCAGCGTCAGGCTGCGGACGCGTGTCGCGCGCACATCCGCGATCGCCACGGCGAGCGCCCCGCCGAGCGAATGGCCGAGGAGATGGACGACGTCATGGCCGGCCGTCGCCGCATCAAAGGCCTCGACCAGCATGCGCGCGAGATGGGCGAAGTCGCGCACATCCCGCTTCGGCGAGCCGCCATGGCCCGGCAGGTCGATCCGGATCAGCGCGCGCCCGGGGCCGAGCGCCTTCTCCAGCGGCGCCCAGCTGGTGCTGTCGGCGGTGAAGCCATGGACGAGCACCAGCGGGATGCCGTGCCCGTCCCGCCGCGTCACGCGGAGCGGGCCGGCCTCGCGGGTGAAAACGACCGCGCCGGCCGGGCCGGGAGCGGCGGCGGCCTTCAGCAGGGATTCGACGTCGCCGCGCTGGATCCGGCCCTTCGGACCGGTTCCAACAATATCCGACAACGGGATATGCGCCGCCCGCGCGGCGGAGCGCGCCGCCGGCGTCGCCCTCGGGCCGCGCTCGACCGAATCCTCTGGCGCCGCCTGCGCGAAAACGGGCTGGGGGTCGACCGCCGTTTGCGACGGCGCCGGGATCTCCGCCGGCCTCTCTCCTGAGGAAGGCCGAGGGCCGACCGCCTCGCCTTCGGCATAGATCCAGGCGATGACGGCACCGACGGGGATCCGGTCTCCCGCCCGCGCGGCCACATGCTGCAACCGTCCCGACGCCGGCGCCTCCACCTCCATCGCCGCCTTGTCCGTCTCGATGTCGAAGAGCGCCGCCCCCTTGGCGACGGCCTCGCCCTCGCGAACATGCCAGGCCGCGAGCGTGCCATGGGTCATATCCATGTCCACCTTGGGCAGAATCACTTCGACCGGCATCCGATCCCCTTCCCGCATGTCCCCTGCCGATGCGGCGGCGCACCATGGCCGCCCTTTCGCACATGCAGCAGTTTTCAGAACATTTGTATCAGTGAATTTCAAAATGAGCAAACCTGAGCGCGCAGTCGGCGACACAAATCCAGTTGACACCGCCATGGATGTGAACACATTATAAATTTGTGAATTGAAAGTTCATCTGGAGGCGGTCCGGCGCGATGTGGAGGTCGCGGCGGACATGCGGCGTGGGGCGCCGTCGCCGCCATCGATCCTGGGAGGAGACAACATGCCGATTCTGTCAGCGGGCACGACCCGCCGTTCCGTGCTGCGTGCCGGCGCGGGCCTCGGGCTCGCGGCCGGGTTCACCGGGCTGAAGCTGCCGGCCTATGCGCAGGGCAGCCTGCCGGACATCGCGTCCGTGCTCGACCGCATCTCGGTCGACGGCTATGTGCGCGAGGACTACCGCAAACTCTTCAACATGACGAGCGACCCGCTCTGGGACCCGGCCAAGGACTGGATCCGCACCGTCGACTGGGAGAAGGTGCGTTCGGAGCAGTCGGGTAAGTCGGTGCGCTTCGCCATCGGCGCCGCCGACCAGGAATCCGCCGCCGAGGGCCTGAAACCCTTCGAGCAGCTCTCCGGCATCAAGGTCGAGCTGGTGCCGATCCCGGACGACAGTTTCTACGACAAGGCGGTCGCCGAGTTCATCTCCGGCAACGCCTCCTTCGACGCGCTGCAATTCTTCTCGCCCTGGCTCGGCGATTTCGCCGCCCCCGGCTTCCTCGCCGAACTCGACGACTATGCGGCAAAATGGGCGCTGCCGCTCGACGATTTCTACGACACCTACCGCCTCAACTACGGCTATTTCGGCGGCAAGCTGGTCGGCATCCCCTTCGACTGCGACATCCAGATGGTGCATCTGCGCAAGTCGATTGTCGAGAAGATCCTCGGCGGGCCGATCGACCGCGCCACCTCCGTGCCGACCTATGACGAACTGATCCGCATCTCGGGCGAGGCGAACAAGCTCGGCGGCGGCGTCGCCGGTGTCGGCATGATGGCTGCGCGCGGCTTCTGGGCGACCTACACCTGGGAGCACATCGCCGCCCAGGCCGGGCTGAAACTCTTCGACGAGCAGTGGAATCCGCTTCTCACCAGCGATGCCGGCCTGAAGGCGATGGACATCATCATGGCGCTGAAGGCGAACGCCATCGAAGGCATCGCCGGCGCCGGCTGGGGCGAGAACCGCGCCGCCTGGCTCGGCGGCCAGGTCGCCACCAATATCTCCTGGCAGGACAGCGGCACCCAGGCGACGCGGCCCGACCAGTCGAAGATCGTCGACGACGTCGTGACGATCTACGAGCCGCGCATTGCCGGCGGCGTCTTCGCACCGCCGAACATCGCCGGCTCGACCTCCTGCGTCGCGGCCACCTCGCAGAATCCGGAAGGCGCCTTCCTGATGCTCGCCTTCCTGACCACCTCGTCGATCATGGCGATGAACGAGGCGAACGCCAACGGCGTCGCCCCCGGCTACCGCTCGGTGCTCGGCAACGAGAAGCTGCGCGCGATCAGCCAGCCGGCCAAGGTCTGGGCCGACAGCCTGGAACATGCCTGGTGCGCGCCGCGCCTTCCCGGCATGTTCGAGATGGAGCAGGCGCTCGGCAACGAGATCAACCGCGCCGTCACCGGCCAGATCTCGGCCAAGGAGGCGCTGGAGAACGGTCAGACCGCGTGGAAGTCGATCATGGAGAAGAACGGCTTTGCCGGCGGCAACGGTCCGATCGCCTATGCCGACGTCGCGCCGGGCATGCATGTCGGCGCCGGCAAGGCGCTGCCGTTCTGAGCGGATGGCCCTCCCCCGCACCCATGGGGCAGGCGCGGGAGCGGCGATCGCCGCTCCCGCTGGCCGGCCGCAGCCGCCTCGCCGCCGGTCCCCGGCGCTGAAGGCTGCCTTCCCGTACCTCCTCGTCGCTCCGGCGATGCTCTATCTGCTGGCGATCACGCTCTATCCGGGCCTTTTCGCCATCTATCAGAGCCTGTTCGTCGTCAAGTTCGTCAACTGGACCTTCACCGGGCTCGGCAATTACAGCCGCATCCTGCAGGACCGCGAATTCTGGGCGGCGCTCGGCAACACGGCGATCATCGGCGGCCTGTCGCTGGCAATCCAGACGACGGTCGCGCTGGCGATCGCCTATTTCGCCTATCGCGATCCCTTCATCCGCGGCTGGCGCATCGTCTTCACCCTGCCGATGCTGTTCATGCCCTCGGCGGTGGCCTTCCTGTGGAAGCTCGCCTTCAACGACGGCCGCGTCATCTCCGACCTGCTGATGCGGCTCGGCCTCGTCGACGGCAATGTCGACTGGCTCGCCTCGATCTGGCTGTCGCGCCTGATCCTCATCGTCGCCGATGTCTGGCAGTGGACGCCGTTCCTCTTCATCATCTTCGTCGCGGCGCTGCAGGGCCAGGACCAGGAAATCGAGGAGGCCGCCCGCCTCGACGGCGCGAGCTGGCCAGCGATCTTCTGGAACGTCTCGCTGCCGATGATGCGGCCGATCATCGTCGTCGCGGTGACGCTACGCGGCATCGACATCACGACGATGTTCACCAATGTCTACATCATGACGCAAGGGTCGCCCGGGGGCGCCACCGAGACGATGAGCTACTTCATCTACCGCCAGGGGTTCCGCATGTTCAACTTCGGCTACGCCTCGGCTGCCTCCGTGCTGATGCTGGCGATGACCGTTCTCGTCGCCCAGACCGTGGTGAAACGGGCCTTCCGCTCGGGGAGATCGTGAGATGGCCTCGGTTCGACGCTGCCGCGGCGAGAGCCGCCTGCTGCGCTATCTGATCCTCGGCAGCTGGGCGGTGGTCTGCCTCGCGCCGATCCTCTGGTTCCTGACGATCGGCTTCCGGCCGCGCACCGAGATCATCCTGCCTCGGCCGGTCTACTGGCCCAGCTTCAGCCTCGACGCCTGGCGGCTGCTCGTCAGCGACTGGCCGATCGCGCGCTACCTGATGAATTCGGTGCTCGCCGTCTTCGGCTCGGTCGTCATCGACCTCGTCCTGGCGATCCCGGCCGCCTTCGCGCTGTCGCGCTACGAGTTCCGCGGACGCGAGGACATCGGTTTCTACATCCTCTCGACGCGGATGATGGCGCCGGCGATCGTCGCCGTGCCGATCTTCTTCCTGTTCCGCTCCCTCGGCATGCTCGACACGGTCTGGGCGCTGATGCTGGTCTATGCCGCGATCAACCTCAGCCTCGTCACCTGGATCATCCGCAGCTATATGCTCGACATCCCCAAGGAACTGGAGGACGCGGCACGCACCGACGGCGCCGGCGACCTGACGATCCTGCGGGAGATCATCATTCCGGCCTGCCTGCCCGGCATCATCACCGCCGCGGTCATCGCGGCGATCTTCGCCATCAACGAATTCCTCTTCACGCTGCTGATCGCCTCGACCGCCAACGCCTACACCATGTCGGTGGCGCTGGCGAACTTCACCGGGGGCTCGGACGGCGTCATCTACAATGCGATCGCCCTCGTCTCCTTCCTCGCCTTCGTGCCGATCCTGGTCCTCGTGGTCCTGATCCAGAAGCACCTGTCGCGCGGCCTGACGATGGGCGCGGTGAAAGGCTGATCCCCATGGCATCCATCCACCTGAAGAACATCGTCAAGCGCTTCGGCGCCTTCGTCGGCGTCGAGCACATGTCGCTCGACATCGAGGACGAGGAATTCCTCGTGCTGCTCGGGCCCTCCGGTTGCGGCAAGACCACGACGATGCGCATGATCGCCGGCCTCGAGGAGCCGAGCGAGGGGGAGATCGTCATCGGCGGCGAGGTGGTCAACGGCGTCGATGCCCGCGACCGCGACGTCGCCATGGTGTTCCAGGGCTATGCGCTCTATCCGAACATGACGATCTACGAGAATATCCGCTTCCCCTTGCGCATGCGCAGGATCCCGGCGGAAGAGCACGACCGGCGGATCCGGCAGGCGGCCGACATGGTCGAGCTCGGCGCCTTCCTCGACCGCAAGCCCGGGGCGCTCTCCGGCGGCCAGCGCCAGCGCGCAGCACTCGCCCGCGCCGTGGTGCGCCAGCCGCAGGTCTTCCTCATGGACGAACCGCTGTCGAACCTCGACGCCAAGCTCAGGGCGAGCATGCGGGTGCAGATCAAGCACATGCAGCGGCATCTGAAGGTCACGACCGTCTATGTCACCCATGACCAGATCGAGGCGATGACGCTCGCCGACCGCATCGTCATCATGAACCGCGGCGCCATCCAGCAGGTCGGAACGCCGGACGAGATCTATTCCGATCCGGAAAACACCTTCGTCGCCGGCTTCATCGGCTCGCCGCCGATGAACCTGATCGAGGGACGGGCGGAGAAGGGCCGCTTCACCGCGCAAGGGATCGCCGCCCCCTGCCCGGCCGGCCTTTCCGGCGCCGTCACGCTCGGCGTCCGGCCGGAGGACTGCCATGTCGGCGGCGACCATGTGCAGGGACAGGTTTACGGCGTCGAGCCGACCGGGGACGTCACCTACCTCACCGTCGCGGCCGGCGGGCGGCATATCGAGGTGAAGGCCGCCCGGGGCTTCCGCTCCGGCATCGACCTGCCGATCGGCATCGGCTTCGACACCGGCCGGCTCTATTATTTCGGCGAGGACGGGCGCCGCATCCACGACCCCGTCTGACACAGCCGCAAACGCTCAGAAGGAGGGATGCGGGATCCCGTGTTCCGTAATCCAGGCGGCGGTGCGATCGAGATCCTCGAGGTCGTGCACATCGAGGCAGCCGGTGGTCATGTAGGGCAGGATGCGCGATCCCATGCAGGTCCAGGGACCCTGGCCGTTCTCGTCGAAAACGGCCTGACGGCCGCGCAGCACCCAGAAGGAATGGTCGAAGAAGACGGCCTGCGGCAGGTCCTGCCGGTTGGCGGAAACCTTGCCCTCGCCGAAGAAGGACTGCAGCGAACCGTCCGGCATGACGCGCTTCGCCCGCATCGGGTGATATTCGGACTTGTCGTGCGAGGGCACGACGGAGGAGACGCTCGGATCGGCGATCAGCATCTCGATGCAGTCGTCGATCATCGTCTCGCTGATCGTCCCGACATTGGCGTGCTGCAACACGAGGATGTCGATCGGCCCCTGCGTCTGCTCGATGATGTCGAGCGCATGCTTGACGGCGTCGCAGCTCTGCGCCGTCGCCGAGGAGAGCGCGTCGGGCCGGCGGATCGGCGTGTAGCCGGCCCTGGCGGCGGTGTCGAGGATGGTCTCATCGTCGCTGCTGCAGTAATAGCTGTTGACGTAGCGGCTGCGATGCGCCGCGGCCGCGCCCCAGAGCAGCAGCGGCACGCCGAGCACCGGAAGCACGTTCTTGTTCTTCAGGGAACTTCCGCCCCGGCCGATCATCAGCGTTGCGACTTGCATCTCAGACCTCATCTTGGCTGTTCGAACCCGGCCGCCCGAAGGGCATGGCCGTCATTGTTTCAGGTAGGCATCCAGCGCCGGCGCGAGATCGACGACGCCCGGCTCGAATTTCCGGATCTCGCCGCGCCCGATCATCGCCTCGAGACCGTCGAGGAAACGCGGAACATCATCGAAGGGCAGCGGCCCGAAATCGGCGTAGTTGTAGTCCCACCAGCGCGTCGCCTGCAGGCGCTCGACGATCTCGGCCGGAAAACGGCTGCGGATCTTGCGCGCCGGAACACCGCCGACGATCGCATAGGGCTCGACGTCGCGGGTGACGACGGCGCCAGCGGCCACGACCGCCCCGGTCCCGATGGTGACCCCGCTCTTGATCAGGGCGCCCTGGCCGATCCAGACGTCGTCACCGATCGAGACAGGCGAAAAGACTTCGTCGTAGCGCGGAAGATTGACCGTCTTGCCGAACTCTTTTTCCGCAAATCGGGCCGCATAGTCCTGGAATGCGGTGACATGGGTGCTGAACCAGTCGGTCGGATGGTTGATGCCCATGATGCGGACACTGGTCGCGATGCTGCAATAGCGGCCGATCGTGGTCGTGGAGTTCAAGCCGTTGGAGATGCAGTAGGAAAAGGCCCCCATCTGAAGGAACTGCTTCGGCGGCATCGCCGCGTAGCGTTCGATCCTGACGGGTGCTGCAATGCGGACCGAATCCCCGCGGCCATACACGCGGTCGACGCCGAACGGATGCCGCAGGAAGATCTTGTTCCTCGAGAAGAAGTCCCGGACCTTGTCGTCGAACGCGCAGACGAACGGGTAGTCCATGCCTCAGCCGCTCTTCCGGAAATACTTGTGGTGCTCGCTGCTGTTCACCTTCTTCTCCTCCGAGCCGATGATCAGCTCGGCCTCGCGGATCTTGTCGATATATTCCTTGAAGGCGGGCGTGGTCAGATCGACGGCGACGGCGTCGAAATGGGCCCATTCGGTGTTGCCGAGCTTGACGTGCTTCTCGATCATGCGGGCGCCCGCGGCAGCGGCGAGCGCCGACCCGAGCCAGCCGAAGTCATGGCTGGAATAGGCCGGAACGATGCGCGGATCCGATTTCGACAGATCGTGGTAGTGCCGCACCACGGCGACCTGGCAATCCTGCTGCGGCGTCGGATAGGCCGAGTTCGCCTGCATCAGATAGAGCGTCTCCATCCTGGTGAAGGTTTCGAGCACCCATTTCTCGAAGGCGAGATCGGTCATGCCCGTCGAGAGCACGATGCCCTTGCGGTAGCTCGACGCGACATAGGAGAGATAGTCCGTGTGCTCGGAAATCGTGCTCGGCAGCTTCACCAGCTCCGGGTCGAACTGCAGCATGAACTCGAAGGAGGGCTGGTCGAGAATGGAGGCGAACCAGGTGACGCCCAGTTCCTTGCACAGCTGATCGACAAAGGCGAAGTCGTCGCGGCTGAGTTCCAGCGCATGGCGATAGTCGCCGAAGGTCTTGCCGAACGGCGAGACATAGGCGGATTTCAACTGGTCCTGCGAATAGAACGTATCGACGTCGCGCTTCTGCAGCTTGACGAAATCGGCGCCGGCGGCAGCCGCCGCGCGGATCATCCGTTCCAGGCGATGGCGGTCGCCGAAATGGTTGGTGGTCAGTTCCGCCGTGACGCCGACGAGGTGGCGCCCGCCGGCCGCATCGCCGTCACGACGCGAATGCGGGACGAAACGGTCGTTGAGCTCGCTGGTCGAGATCTGCGAGAAGGCCCGGTTGCCGACATGGACGACGTCGAGATCGGAGTTGCGCAGCACATAGAGCGTGTTGAGCAGGAAGAATTCCTGGATGCTGATCTTCGCCGCCTTTTCCGCCGCGGAATCCGGGGCGAAATCCTCGCTGATCGCATGGGCATAGCCGGTCGAGGGCGAAAAATCGAAGCCGACCATGTAGACCGTCTGCGGCCTCCCCCGATATTCGGCGACATAACGGGCGAGCTTCAGCGCCGAGATGAAGAGGATTTCCTCGATCGTGAACTCCGGCGACAGGAAGCGCTGCATCATCAGGTCGCTCGTGTCCTGGCTGAGCGGCATGAAGGGCGCGCGCACCACTTTCGCCTTGTCGGAGGAAAAGTCGGTCGAGGTGATGTAGACGCGCGATTTCTCGCCGTTTTCCCGTAGTGCCCGCTTGACCCAGGCGCCGTGGAAGATCGTCGCGTCGGCGGGCGCGATCCGCTCGGCGTCGTTGAGCCCGATGACCAGCGAGCCGGAGAAGACCTCCGGCCGGATCTCATCGACCGACGGTCCCTTACCGAGGATGAAGATCGTATCGGTGGCGTATATCGACGCGATGTCTTCGGCCAGCCTCGAGAAATCTTCCGTCATAGGGAACTCCATCAATGATCACGTCGCAACGATGTTCGAGCGCCAGCATCGCGCCGGCAAGAAGGTCCCAGGAATGGGCGCCCCGGGGATTGAAGAAGCGGCAGAAACTGCCGCGCACGACATTGAAGAGGTTATAGACCGAGCAGCCGATGATGCGGGCCTCGTCGAGCTGGCTGAGTGCCTCCGCCGTTTCCGGCGTCAGCGTCGAGGACAGGCCGACGATGCGCGAGGCGAGCAGCGGGATCGCGTCGCCGGTCATCAGCCGCTCGCCGAGCTCCGGCAGCATCAGCAGGCTGGCCGCGTGGCCGCCATCCTTCCAGAGCGTGACCGAAACGCCCCACTCCTTCAGGCCCGAGCAGAAATTCTCGGTTCCGTCGACCGGATCGACGACGGCGAGCCAGCCGGAGGCGGGCGCCCTCGTCTCGGGGGTGAAGGTTTCCTCGCCGATCACGGCGATGCCGGGCAGCATGCCTTCGAGATAGCCGCGAATCTCCGCTTCGAGCAGGATGTCCGCTTCCGTCACCGGGCTGCCGTCGGGTTTCCATCGGGTCTTGAAGCGAAGATCGAGAAGCTGCGGCAAGCGCTCCTCGACGACATTCGCAAGACCTGCCAGAACCGAACGACCGCTCATTCATCACCACACGATTGACAGGTCTCGGAGAAGGCGCGAGCCCGAAGGTCCAGCCGGGATATCGCCATCGCCTTTTCCTGTCAACAAACGAGGCCTTCACGCGCGTCGCGGCTCGGCCACGCCAGGTCTGCAGCGGCACGGATCGCGTGCGACATCCGGATCCGCCCCATTTTCGCCCGGCAATGGCCGTCGGCGGAACTTGTCAACATGGCGAAGGGAGCGTTAAATGCTCATAAAGAGAAGCGTCAACGACCTATTGTATAGACATACGTATTTCATTCATTGACGGGTCGAAATCGCGAGAACGATCGTCGGAAACAAAGGGAGCTTCATCATGGTCAGTCTCATCAATGGTCTTGGCGGAAGCGCGGGCTTCGGCGAGAATTTTCTTGAGCGGAACGACGACGGATCGACGTCCTTCATCGACGTTTCTTCCGTATTCGAAAGCGGCATGAACTATTTCGGCCAGACCTATACGGGTTTTTACATCAACAACAATGGCGGCATAACCTTTGCCAGCCCGCGCGGCGCGTTCACGCCCCAGTCGATCGTTTCGGCAACGGCCAATCCGGAGATCACCCCCTTCTTCGCCGACGTCGACACGCGCGGCGGCCCGACGACGGCCTCGCCGGGCGGCACGTCCACCGGCAGCAACCTCGTCTACTGGGACCTCGACGCCGCCAACAACACCGTGATCATCACCTGGGACGACGTCGGCTACTTTGGCAGCCACATCAACCGGTTGAACGCGTTCCAACTCGTCCTGACCGATCTTTCCACACAAGGGGGTGCGGCCGGCGACTTCCGCATCGAATTCCGCTACGAGGATGTCAACTGGACGACGGGCGATGCCAGCAGCGGCTCCGGCGGTCTCGGCGGCACGGTGGCGCGTGCCGGTTTCTCGGCCGGCCGCGGCACGCCGGACAGCTTCTTCGAACTGCCGCAGTCGGGCGACCAGGACCAGATCCTGACGCTCGAGGCGACGCCCGGCAACACCGGCACCGACGGCCTCTGGCGCTTCGACGTCTCGGCGGGCGGCGTCCGCCCGGTCGTCTCGATCGAATCGACCACCGGCTCGGCACGCGAGGGCACCGGCGTCAACCAGCCCTTCATCTTCACCGTGACCCGGTCCGGCGATGCGACGCAGGCGCTGACGGTCGACTACGTGGTCAACTCCACCGGCGGCCCGAACGGCGCCGATCCGGACGACCTCGTCGGCGGCCTGCCGCTGACCGGCGGCTTCCGCGGCGGGCGCATCACCTTCGAGGCGGGCCAGCGCGAGGCGACGATCGAACTGCTCGCGGTCGGCGACGGCGCCGTCGAGAGCAACGAGAGCTTCGTCGTGACGCTGACAAACATCAGCAACCCGGCCGTCAGCTTCGGCCAGCGCCAGGCGACCGCCACGATCCTCAACGATGACGGCCTTGCGCCCACCATCCCCGAGACCTGGCGCAACACCACGACCTTCGGCGACCCCCACCTCGTCACGCTGGACGGCCTGCAATACGATTTCCAGGCGGTCGGCGAGTTCGTCTTCGCCGAAAGCGTCGCCGGCGCGCCGCTGATGGTGCAGATCCGCACCGAGGCCGCCGGCCCCGCCGTCAGTTCCACGACCGCGCTGGCAACGGCGATCGGCGCGAACCGCATCAGCTATGACGTGCACACGAACACGCTGCTGGTCAACGGCGCCGCCACCACGATCGATCCGTCCGTCGGTTCGATCCAGGTCGGCGAGGGACGGATCTACCTCAGTGCCGACGGCGTCTATCAGGTCGAATATCCGGACCGGCAGACCGCGCTGATCTTCGTCGACCGCGGCGATTTCCTCGACCTGAACCTGGCGCTCGATCCCGCCCGCGCCGGCCAGTTCCGCGGCCTTGTGGGCGATTTCAACGGCAGCACCGGCAATGATTTCGCGCTGCGCGACGGAACGGTGCTCGGCGGCACGCTGACCTTCGAAACCATGTATGGCAACTATGCCAACAGCTGGCGGATCTCGGACTCCGAGTCGCTCTTCACCTATGGCGCCGGACAGTCGACCGGAACCTTCACCAATCCCGCCTTCCCGGCGCAGCAGGTGACGCTCGACCAGTTCCCGGCCGCGCTCGTGGCGGCGGCGATCGCCGAGGCCGCGGCGGCCGGCATCACCAATCCGTCGCTGCAGCGCGCCGCCGCCCTCGACTTCCTCCTGACCGGCAATTCCGCCTATCTCACCGGCCCGACGATCGCGCCCGAGCCGACCACCACGACGACGGCCAGCGACGCGCCGGTCGTCGCGATCGTCGGTGTCGGCGCCACCGTCTTCGAGCGCGGCGAACGCGACAGCGGCTCGACGCCCTTCACGGTCACCTTCTTCCGCTCGGACGCCTCGGCCGCCGCCGACGTGACCTATGTCGTCGAGAACATCGACACGGACGCGGCCGATTTCGAGAACGGCGTGATGCCGGGCGGGACGGTCAGCTTCACCGCCGGGCAGACGGAGGCGACGGTCACGATCAACGTCGCGGGCGACACGATCGCCGAATACAACGAGGCCTTCCGCGTCCGCATCACCAATGCGCCGGCCGGCACGCTCGTCGCCGCGCCGCAGGTGCAGCTCACCATCGTCAACGACGACGGCGTGCCGCCGCCGCGCGTCGCCGTCAGCGGCCCGGCGACGGTCAGCGAAGGGACGTTCAACGGCACGACGCAGGTCGTCTACACCTTTACGCGGACGGGCGACACGACGCTCGAAACCACGCTTGCCGTCTCCGTGGTCGGCAGCGGAGCATCCCCCGCCACCGGCACCGACTTCGCCGGCGGCCGCCTGCCGACGGGGACCGTCACCTTCGCGCCGGGCCAGACCGAGCAGACCTTCATCGTCAACGTCATGGCCGACGGCCGCCTCGAGCCCGACGAGAGCTTCAGCCTCGTGCTCGGCGCGGTGACGAACGGCATCGTCGGAAGCGGCCCGATCGAGACGCGGATCGTCAACGACGACACGGTCAACGAAACCCTGTTCGGCACCGCCCGCGCCGACCGCCTATCCGGCCTTGCTGGAAACGACACGCTGTACGGCTTCGGCGGCAACGACCGGCTCGACGGCGGCACCGGCGCCGACCGCATGATCGGCGGTGCCGGCAACGACACCTATATCGTCGACAGCCGCGCCGACAAGGTGATCGAGACGGCGCGCGCCGGCAACGACCTGGTCCGGGCGAGCGTCACCTACAAGCTCGGCGCCAATGTCGAGGACCTGATCCTGACCGGCCGCGGCAACATCAACGGCACCGGCAACGCGGCGGCGAACGACCTGACCGGCAATGCCGGCAAGAACACGCTGAAGGGCGGTGCCGGCAATGACAGGCTTTACGGCCTGTCCGGCGACGACAAGCTCCATGGCGAGGCCGGCAACGACAAGCTCTATGGCGGCAACGGCAACGACCTGCTGCGCGGCGGCGCCGGCAAGGACATCCTCGAAGGCCAGAAGGGCAATGACAAGCTCTATGGCGATGCCGGGGCCGACAAGCTGTATGGCGGGCTCGGTGCGGACCAGCTCTTCGGTGGCGCCGACAAGGATGTCTTCCTCTACAAGTCGGTGCGGGAATCGACGCTCAATCCCGTCGGGCAGGACATCATCTACGACTTCGCCATCGGCGACCGCGTCGACCTGAGGACGATCGACGCCAGCACCAAGATCGCCGGCAACCAGGCCTTCGCCTTCATCGGCACCGACGCCTTCACCAACACGGCCGGCGAACTGCGCTACGAGAAGCTCGACAGCGACACCTATGTCTATGGCGACGTCAACGGCGACGGCAAGGCGGATTTCGCCATCCGCTTCGACGATGCCCTCGATCTCGCACGCTCGTCCTTCTTCCTGTGAGGCGCTGCCGCCGAGGCGGCAGCGCTTCGGCGGCCCTCGCCATGACGATGCGACGGAAGAGCATCCCGGATGGTGCCCGCCATCACCCGGGATGGGTTTCGCGAAGGCATGCCTTGGCGGGAACGCGCGGCGGTTCGGGCCTGGAAACAACGACCTCGAGCGTACCGGCGAACCTCACGGATCGCGATACGGCGAGGGCATTTGCAACCGAAGCGGGATCGCTTCGGCGTCGCACGATCCGGCAAAAACAAGAAAGGGAGAACACGAGAAGAGCCGGGAATGGCTCAGCATTCCCGGCTCTTCTCGTCGCGCTGGGCACGGGTTCCGAGGGCGCACCCCGGCTCAGCGGCCGCGCAGGTGATCGAGTGCGTTGTCGACGAGCCTTGCCATCGCATTGTCGAAGCCGTTCCAGGCGATCGCGCCTGCGACCGTCATCGAGCCGACGGAGAAGACGGCGCCCTTGCCGATGGTGAAATAGACGATGTCGCTGCGCACCAGCTCGGGCTGGGCATCGCCGCCCTGGTCCGGCAGGCCGACATTCTGCTCCTCGACCACATGGATGTATTCGCGGCCGACCCCGGTGGAACTCGCCAGGTGGATCGCATGCGGCGGGCTGCCGAGCGCGATGTCGTAGCGGTCGATCTCGTCGCCGACGGCGCCGCCGAGCACATAGCCGTAGTCGCCGACGATCTCGTCCTCGATGCCGGCAAAGAGCGTGGCGCCGATCCCTTCCCGGCTCTCCGGCCGCCGGCGGTAGCCGCAGCCCTTCGACCAGCCCTCGGCGCAGAAGCCGATGCCGACGAAGCCATGCGGGCCGAGACCGCGGTTCTTCCAGATGCCGCCCTGCTCGTTGCTGTAGACATGGCCGCGCTCGCCCGCCGGCGCATCCCAGCAGCGGGTGCCGGAATTGTCGCGGCGCACCTCGATCAGCCAGGGGCGTGCCGGATCGCGCGAGGTGACCCAGTAGAAGCCGTTGCCGCCGAGATACATCAGATGGCCGCCGTCGCGCAGATAGCCGTCGAGGATGCCGCGCCCGTGCCGCGTCCAGTATTCCGGATGGGAGCCGGTGATCACCACCTTGTAGCGGTCGAGCAGCGCGCGCCCCTCCCGCTCGAGATCCTCGTCGGTCGCGACATGATAGGGTTCACCCCGGCGCTCCAGCCATTCGATGGCGTAGAGATCGACCGGGAAATGGCGGTACGAGCCGGTCAGCCAGTTCGGAAAGCCGGGCCGTACCTGAATGATCGGCCTCCGGCGCGAGGAGTAGCGGCAGACGCTTCCGTCCGTATGCGTGTCGTAGCAGGATCGGCCAAGCTCCGGATGCTGAGACAGGTAGATGTCGTCGGCATGGGGGCGCTGCTCGTGTTCCATGACGGTGGAGAAGTCGAGCTTGGCAAGCTGCTCGTTGGCATAGGCGAGATAGGTGTTGGTCGGCAGCAGGAACAGCGTATCGACCGTCTCGTCCCTGCGGCCCATGACGAAGAGCGGCCAGTGCTCGACGCTTTCGTCCGCTTCGAGCCGCACGGCATAGACGCCGCTCGGCAGGTCGCCCGGCAGGTCGAAGACGAGATCGTAGTCCCACCCGGCATCGACCATGTCGTCCTCATGGAACTGCAGCGCGCCGTACTCCCCGGGGGTTTCGATGAAGGAATCGCTGTGGCCGTCCCAGCCATGGCCGGTGACGGCGCGCTCGACGCCGTTGACGAGGCGGCCGTCGGGAAAGCCGCCGGCGCTCTTCAGCACCGTGCTGGCAAAGTCCTGCTCCGCCACCCACGATGCATCCGCAGCCGGGCCCTCGCCCCGGCGCAGGGCTGCGATGCTATCCGCGTCGAGAGGCCGCCAGTAGAGAACCGGCCGTTCGATCTTGCCGTTGTAGGGATCGACCGGCGCGCCGATCGCGTCCATCGACCGGGCGGCGAGGAGCAGCCGTTCCGGGGCGGCAAGGGCGGCGACCGCGCCGTCCGCCGTCGCGCTCGTTTCGGCAACGAGGCCGCCGGCCTCCGCCACATCGAGCGTCAGGCGCGTTCCGTCGACGGTGAGCGCGACTGAATACCACCGCCGCGCGATCACGACGGCCGGACAGTGCGCCACCGTCCTTCCCTCCGCCTCGATGGAGAACCTGCCGCCGTCAAGGACGAGGGCGAGCGCCCCGTCGGCAAGGGACCAGACCACCTGCTTGCTCTTCCCGGCGGGCACGGTCGGCCAGATCCAGGCATGCAGGCTCAGGCCGGACAAGGGCGCGGGTGCCGCCGGCAGCGGCAGATCCGCAAACGAACCGACGACCGTCTCCTGCCAGCGGCCCTCGAGCACGCGGTCGAGCACGTCCGCCCGCTCGACACTGCCGACCGTCGATTCGCCTTGCGCCCCCGGCCCCGTCACAAGCCGCTCCAGCACGGCACGATAGCGCGCCTTGCGCGTGCTCACCGCCATGCGCACCGTGTCCCCCGGCCGCACCGACCATTCCTCGAAATATCCCAGCAGATCCATCCTGACGCCCTCTCCGATTGTCCGGAAGAACGCTAGGACAGCGGAGCCCGCCCCCGCCAGCCTTGTCGGCACAGGAAAAATCTGAGGCAAGATTTGTTGCGGCGAGAGGCAAAACAGGAGAAGATTAATGGTTTTTGGTAGCGGGAGAGGGACTCGAACCCCCGACACGCGGATTATGATTCCGCTAATAAACATTGATTTTATTATATTATTGCAGAATACGTTACATTAATGTTGCATGTAATTGACAGTACCTTATGTCAACTTGTTGAAAGCAGTCGATTTTCGATCGCCAGCACAGCTGATGCATCATCGTCTTCGTCAGGAAAAAGTTTTCCGTATGTGTCGAAGGTCATCTGAATCGAGCTGTGCCCCATTAGCACCTGGATCCGCTTTGGCTTCATTCCTTGTTCGATAAACAGAGAGGCGGCCGCGTGTCTGAGAGCATGCAGGCTGTACTTGGCATCCATGACGGGATCGCCGTTCTGGTCAACCTCCTTCGTTTTCACGCTTACGCCGGCTGCGATCTGGATTGGCCAGAAGATCCGAGAAAGAAGGTTTCCATGGTTCTCGACATTTCCCGCGCCCGTCGGGAAAACGAGGTTCAATTCTCCCTTTGGACATTGCGGCTTCCAAGCTTTCAGTAGAGCGACGACAGAAGGCGCAATCGGAATGTCGCGCGTCCCTGCCGCTGACTTCGGAAAGCTGATATTGTTGTATTTGTCGGCACGCCGCTTCACGTGGATAACCGCAGCATCAAGGTCAACGTCATCCCATGACAGACCCCGCAACTCCGATGCGCGCATTCCAGTAAATGCGGCGGTCCATATTAGCGGCTTATGTTGCTCCGGTGTCGCCTTCAAGATCGCCGAGAGTTCGGCCTTCGTCGGCATCTCGATCTTCTTCACATCCCGCTTATTTGTCCGCATCTTGACGGTTTTGACGGGATTTATTGCTGAATATCCATGCCGCTGCGCTTCCGCGAAGATGCTGGATAGCGAGCTGAGCACCTTCTTAACCATCGCCTTCGACAGGGTCTTGGCGAGGTCGTCGGCAAATTTTTGAACTGCGGGCCCGTTCAGCCGCGATAGCTTCTGTGCGCCAAGCATCGGTTTTATGTGAAGGTCCGAGTGCTGTCGGTACTGATCGAGCGTCGAACGCTCCAGCCCTTCATTCGTAGCGCGCTCGATCCAGAGCTTGCAGGCCTCATTGACAGTCACTGACTGACTGTCCGCAACATGGGTGCCCTGCCCCACTTCGTGACGTGCCTTTGACAGGAACGCGTCGGCATCCTTCTTGAGCCCAAATTGCTTGGACCGCCGCGCACCTGAACCATCGCGATAGTCGCACTGCCAAACTGACTTGCCGGATGGAAGGGTTCGCTTGCGGATCGTGGCCATACCAAACGGTATCCGACACACGGAAATTTTGCAACACGCGTAATGTGTCGCAATAATATTGACTTTTTTGTTAAAAAGGCATAATATTCCAAAATGGAATTTAACACAAATTCCGAAAACCCGTCAAGCCAATTTTTCATTTTCTTTTGGAGGATCGATTGAACCACGCGAACGACAATGCCCTGGCCGACGACATACTTAAGGGAGCGGAGGAAATCGCGCGCTTCCTCGGCATGGACCGTCGTGCCATCTACTTCGCCGTTTCCAAAGGACGCCTGCCGACTTTCCGCATCGGGACAAGCGTGTTTGCCCGCAAGTCCACGCTGTCCGCCTGGATCGTGCAGCAAGAATCCGCCGCCACGCGGACCGCATAACCCCCACAATCCCACATCAACCACGTCGCCGGCCATGCCGGCGGCTGCGCAGCCCCCCCATCTTAGGAGAATGACGTTGCCACAAAGGCATCCATCTGCAGCGGCTCCTGCCGCTCCGGACGAACGCGTCCGTCCTTATCTGAACTACCTGTATGCGGCGGCTATGACCGGCAAGCCGTCATCGGCACAGATCGCCATATCCGCAGCTATTGCAGGCGCCCACTTCGAGAAGGGCGCCGCCTGCTTCACATATGCGCAACTTGCAGCCCGCGCCTCCTGCACCAAGCGCAATGCCATTCGCTGCATCGGCCGGCTCTTGGCGGCTGGCGCGATCCGACTTGTCGGTGTCGGAGAGAAGGGTGGTAACGTGTACGAACCCGCACTCGAACTTGGCGAGCGTCATCATGCCGCCTGGACCGCCTGGAAGACCGAATGGCGGGAGGGTGCGCGGCGTGAGTTCCCGTCGATCGTTTAAGCGGAAGGGGGCGAAGCGGCCACGTCCTTATGCTCACGAGAAGCTGGCCTTCGCCCAGGATCTCGAATCCGACCCAACACTGTCCAGTGTCCAGAAGGGCCTGATCGGCACGATCGCCAAGAACTTCGACAACCAGAAAGGCAGTTCGGCATGCTCGCTAACGTTCATGGCGAACGCGACGGGCACCACCAAGAAGGTTGTCAGCAAGTATCTGCCCGCGATCGTGCGCAGCGGCCGCGTGTCCATTCTGCAGAAAGGTGCCGGCACAGCGCCGACGCTCTGGGACGTGTTCTGGTGGTTTCGGGGCTCCGGATGGGTGCGTGCCGCCAATGGCGGAAAGCCGATTTTGGACTGCCGAGACCTAACATCGGAGTCCCCCAGAACGTCACCTCTAGCGTCCCCCAAAATGTCACCTCAGAAGGGTGACGCCCTGGGGGACGCTAAGGTTGCTAGCGTCCCCCAGGTGGGGGACCAAACCCTTTTATTCCCCTTAGGGGAAATAAAAGGAACACACGCACCCGCGCCCGGGCACGGCCTTGCGGCCGGCCCGGCGCAGTGCGGTGTTCAGAAAGTCTTGTCTATGGTGATCGTCGCTGCGGAGGTCGCGACTGCCGATGGCGATACAACACTGACCGTCATATTGCGTGACGTCAGCGACGGCATCGAGCATGAGGACAATTTCATAATTGAGAGCGCCAGCGAGCGGCGGCAGGTCGAGGGGCAGCGGCGGTTCGAGGCTCTGCGCCATGCTGCTGACATCGACGATATCGATGACGCCAGTGATCTCATAGGTCTCAAGCTCGATGTCCTCGACGGCATCGATTTTACTTATCTGCCCGCGCATGAAGTAGCACGGCGCGCCTATCTTCCTTCAGCAGCTTAGGGAACCCTATGTCCACCATCGACCCCAATCGCCCCTACAAAGGCCGCCGCTTATCCTGGCAAGAGTTCACCCGCTTGACAGGGCGGCCCGCGCCAGTGGCGGGGAATGACAACGAAAAACCCGGCGCCGGGAGGACTGCGCCGGGTGAAGGGGATGCTGACAATCAGTGCCGCCGAACGATCTTCAGCACAGCTACTGATAAATGTGCATCATCAACCATTGTTCCATCATGAGGAGAGGAGTGCGGCTGGTCCCGCATCGCGGTTCAAAAGTGGATCTCGACCAGTTCCGGGGGCTCCTTGTTGAAATCGGAATATCGAAGCCAACGCGGCGTTGCTTTGAACATCACTGCTCCCCGCTCGAGGAACTCCCTTTCGGCGGGAACGCAATTGAGATGAGCTTCCTGATATTGTGCAATATCTACGGCAGGAACTCTTGTTGCCTCACCCTCGTACTGAACCGTGATGTTGTCGTCCCATCCTACCACGAACGCGACGCTCGAGCGCTCCGCAAGATTGGAAAATTTCCGTGTGTCCTTGAAAGTGTCGAATACGATCTCAAAATCATCGCGCACAGAGAAGTCAATCGCAGCGGCCGCGGGCGTTCCGTTGCGATGGCATGTGGCAATGACCGCTAATGTGTGCTTCCTCAGAAATTCAAGGATCATATGCTTCGTGTGATCTTCGTCCATCGCCTCACTCCTCATTGGACATTCTCTGTTCTTGCGCAGTCCTTCCGGGCAGATCACATGTCTTAGCGGAGTTCGGACGGCGTGGCGCCCCCACCCCCACCCAAAATGTCTGGCGTCTTCCGACCGACTACCGCCGGCCCCACAGACAAAGCGCGCTAATACAGGTTTTTGCTAGGAGGTTCACGCGTGCGCAACGCGCGCGTATGGACCGCAGGCGTAAAACGCAAGTATATCTCAAAAATAATTCCAGATTTCAAGCAATATTGACTTTTTTGTTAAAAGCGTCTACTATTCAAGAATAGCAATGCGTCGCTGAAGCGAACCGCCCGGCTCTCAAATCAGGAACATTTCATGTCTGCAGTTGAACGCATCTCTGATGCGGTGCCTTTGCGTGCCGATAACTTCTCGGATCTTGCCGAGCGCCGTGCCTGGCTGGCCACCCTGCCCACCAAGACAAAGCCCGTACTGGCGTGGCCGACAGCAGAGCGCCTTGCCAGGCTCGATAGTCCCACCGCCGCGCAGGCTCTCTATCGATATGCTGCGCTGATGGAGCCGATGCGGTTCCCGGTCGCCAATGACAACGATCCGGACGTTGCCGCACCAGTGGGCGATCTCGACATGGTCCATGAGACTCGGCCTGGCGTCGAAGAGATGATGCGGGCAGCCGAGGACGGCACGCGTTGTGCGGTCGTGTCGACGAAGGTCGAAGGGCGGTGGCAGGTCGTCTCTCGGCGGACCGCGGCCATCGGCTTGACCGAAGAAGGCTTCCGCCTCGGCGGGCTGCTATTCCGAGAAGGGCGGCTTGTGTCCTACGGCTCGACAGCCAAAGGGGCCACGAAAACGCCGGCAGAGCGCACGCGACAGCCGAAAGGCCGAAAGCAGGGGCCGCGATCCGAGGCGTCAATCCGATACCTTTTGCCGGCCAACGACAATGCCCCCATCGCTGACGGCAGCGGATGGCTCGGAGGAGTGACTCGACCGCGAGGCAACACAAGTCGGCCTGATATCGATTCCGTCACCGCAGATGAAATGCATCGGGCACGCCGACGCGAGGCGATTCGGACCGCATTGGGCGCGGATGTCGCCGTGCTCGATCTCGCGATCACTGATGCGACGGCGCGTGAGATCGGTGAGGCCCTTGGCTACACAGGAAAGACAGCCGAACGCCAAGGCATCGCGAGGATCAATGCGGCGATCGCGAAACTGCAAAAAGTGGCGGCTTAGCCGTCCCTAAAGCGGTTTGCGAAACCGTATATAATTGAAGGCCTTTTTCAGGCCATCGCTCGGCGCATCCTCGCCTGGCGCCTTCGCGACGCCGGCTGAGCGCACGCGAACCCTGGCCGAACCTTCGGGTTCGGCTTTTTTTTCTCACTATAAATGCAGGAAATCCCCAATGCCAAAACCCATTGGAATGGCAGAGCGTGAGGCTATCATCGCCCGCGAACTCAAACTGACTATTGCGACCGTACACAACGCCGTCAGGCGCCTCCGCGAGGCCGGACGCATCGCTTCGTCTCGGCCTGTCGCGCCTCTGGTCACGTCGCGTGGCCTGGCGAAGATGATCCTCGGCGCATGCGCGACGCTCCCGGTCGACGCCCCGACGGTCGAAGAGAAAGTCGGCGCTCTTCCGCGGGCCAGCGGCGACGGTGCGGTCAATGCTGAGACGGAGATCGTCGATCTTCTCGAAGAGGCGGCGGGCTTCGTTAGCGGCGACATCGATTTCCGGAACGGCGACGTCCTTATCTCTGCCGAGGGTTTTGGATGGTTGATGGTCGCCGCCAAGCGCCTCGATGGGGCGACGTTCACGCGCCTCTACCGCCACAAGGTTGGCGAGTTCCATGGCCTTCAGCGCATCGCGCGAATTCCGCTTCCTACTATCCGACGCATTGCGGTTCAGCTTCTGGAGGCGTGATGACCAGCTACAATGTCCAACGTCCCGAGGACGTGTCCGCTGAACTTGTTCGCCTTCTGGCGCAGCAGGCCAATTTGAACGCGCGGCTCGCGGCGATCGATGCCGAAAAGGCCCGGCTCCACGCCGAACTCACCGCAAAAATGCCCATCGACCGCCGCAAGGACCGCGTCGCCGCCATGCTCGACGGCCTGACATACGAGGCGCCGCCAGATCACCAGCGCCAGATTGCCGCCCTCGCCGATGAGCGCCGCGACATCGGCGATGCCCAACACGAACTGGCAGTTCGCATCCGTGACGAACGGGAGAGGGCTGGCCGGGCGATCCGGAAAGGCTTGGAAGGCGACTACCGCGCCATTCTCGTTGAATTCTATGCCGCATTGCTTGCCGCCGCCAAGGCGCAGAACCGGATCGGGGAGCTGCAGCAATCACTCCGTATCGCAGGCGTCGATGTCGGCAACTTCGGCGATCCTGGCCAGGCGTTTTTCGGTGCCGCGGCTTACCGCAACAATGACGCGTGGATCGAACTTCGGCGCGCGGCCGACGCCGGCCTCGTAAAAAAGGCGGACATTCCGGAGGGTTACAGATGACGACTGAGAACACGCGCCAAAAACCGGGCGACGTCGAGGTGAAAATCCCGATTGCAGACACGGCGCCGTCGATTGTGGCCGAGGCGACGAAGGCAATCAGGAAATGGAAGGCAGTCTATGACCGACCAGCTTCGGACTGATTTCTCGCCAACGCTGATCGATGCTGCTGGCCGTTTCACCGGTTATGCAGCTGTCTTTGGCAACGTCGACAGCCACGGGGACGTGATCGAACGCGGCGCGTTTGCTGCGAGTCTGCAGGCCTGGCAGGCCAAGGGTCGGATGCCGCCACTTCGTTTGATGCATGGGACATCGGGGAACCCCTTCCAATATGATGATCTGCCAGTCGGGAAATGGACTGTAATCCGCGAGGATGCGCGGGGCCTCCATGTCGAGGGCCGCCTGCTCGCCCTCGATACCGATCTCGGCCGGCGCCTTCATGCGCTGATGGCGGCGAACGTCTTTGACGGGCTTTCGATCGGTTATCGCACGAAGCGCACGGCGGCCGGAGGCGGTCGCGTAAAACGCCGGCTGGTCGAAGTCGAGTTGACCGAGATTTCCCTCGTGGATGACCCATCGAACGACGCGGCCCGCGTTGCGCCGCTATCTGCCTACGATGCGGCCGCGGATCGCCTGAGGGCTGCTCTGGCCGAGGCTGGCCGGGCGGCGCCCGCGCCTGCGCTGGATGGCGCCTACGACAAACTCAAAGCTGCGTTGCGCAATCTCGCATAACGGCAACCTCTTCAACATTCAAAGGAACCAACACATGGCTTTTTCCGGTCTTCATGTTACTGCCGGTTATTCTGGCCCATCCGAACGTCGCGACAAAACGATCGCGAACATCTTCGGCCGCATCATTTCCTCTGAAACCCTGGCATCCGCAGGCTCCACTACGATCGTGGCGCCGCCGGTCCACGAGGGGCAGGGAATGCCGATCTTCCGCATTCAGGCGGCGGCGGATTCCTGGGTTGCGATCGGCGCCGCGCCGAACGCGTCGACCGGGCCGCGCACCCTGGCGCGCGCCGGAGTGGACTATGATGTCTATGTGCAACCGGGCGACAAGGTGGCGTGGACGGCCGCCTGATCGATTATCGGGGCGGCTGGAGCCGCCCGATCCCTGCCACCTCGAGGACTCCCCATGCCTAAAAAAACCGCCCCCGCGGCCGGCGAAGCCGTGCCTGTTCTTCAGACCACCATTGCCGCCAGGATCAACGGGGCCGACCACACAGTCGGCATCCCGCGCGACCGGTTGCATCTATTCGAGGGCCTTAGCGGCTCCGCGAACGCCATGTTCGGCAGGATCCGCGCCGGACAATGGACGTCGGCCGAGATCGTCGCCGTCATCGATTTCGCGCTCAATCCCCCGGCCGCAGGTACGGACCCTATCGCTCTCCAGCTTCGATATCGAGCGCCGACATCGGGCGTGGCGATTGATGCGATCAATGCGCGCGGCGCCGGCCACTATGCTCCCCTGGCCGCCGGCATCTTGGGGGCTGCGCTCTGGGGATTGCCGGCCGATGTCGCAGCCTTCACGGACGAGGAGTAGCCGATGGCAGATGCAGATGATCTGATTATCTCGGTATCGACAGACACCCGCGCCATCTTGCGCGGGTTGAAGAAGCTGGAAGCTTCCATCGGCGAGTCGACCGGCAATGCCCAGAAGAAGTTCGACCGTCTCGGTGCCGGAATCGAGCGGTCCATGGGGCAAAGCCTAAAGCGGACCGAGGCCCTGACATCCCGCCTTGGCGCCGTCGCTGGCCGTACCGCCACACAGTTGGCCGGTGCCTTCGCGGCTGGTATTTCGCTGCAGGCCGCCGGAAAGTTGGTCGATGCGGCGACAGCGATCACGAATTCGTTGAAGGTCGCCGGCCTCCAGGGCGTCGCCCTCACCGAGGTTTACGACGCACTGTACGAGTCTGCCAACCGGAACGCGGCGCCGATCGAATCCCTGGTGACACTGTATGGTCGCTTGTCGTTGACCTCGAAGGAACTCGGCGTCACCCAAGCCGAGCTGCTCCAATTCTCGGACAAAATCGCGCTTGCACTCCGGGTCGGCGGGACGTCGGCGGAATCCGCATCCGGTGCGCTCCTCCAGTTGAGCCAGGCCCTAGGGGGCGGCGTCGTTAGAGCCGAAGAATTCAATTCTGTCCTCGAGGGTGCGCCGACGATTGCCCAGGCGGCGGCCGCGGGCTTGGCGGAAGCGGGTGGCAGTGTCGCCAAGCTCCGGACGCTGGTCGTGGACGGAAAGGTGTCCTCTGAGGCGTTTTTCCGGGCCTTCCTCGTGGGCTCGGAAACGCTCGAATCCAAGGTGGCCGGCGCGGCCCTGACAACCTCCCAAAGGTTCGTCCAGCTGAGCAACGTCCTTGTCGACACTGCCGGCAAGATCGACACAGCGACGGGCGCTTCCGGCAAGTTCGGAGAGGCAATCGAGGATCTCGGAACAACGATTCAGCAGTTTGGCGAAATAGTCGTCGCCGCATCGGACTCCGAGCTCGGACGCTTTGTTGGCTGGCTCGCCGAGGGCGTCGACAAGGCCGCGGAATTCCGCAAGGTGATGGGCGGTATTCCCGGTATCCTTGAGAAGATGTCCAAACTGAACAGCGATCTATTTAACGGCAGGCCCCTGGGCTCTTCGCTTGAAGCGGACCGCATCCAAGGGCGTATCGACGGCGCATTCGAAGGCCCGGCCCGCACGCCGTTCCCGGCCGCGGACGTTACAAAGGGCGGCAGGTTGCCTCCGCTGGATCCGGCGCGGACGGTGAAGACGGTTAGTATTGCCGACTATCCCATTGCCGGTGACGCCGAGGCCAAGGGCGAGAAGCCGGCCAAGGCAGCGGCGCCCGACGACTTCGCCCGCGAACTGGCGTCCTTAAAGGACCGAACCGCCTCCCTGAACGCGGCCTATGCGGCACAGGCGGCCTTGAACCCACTCGTCGACGACTACGGGTACTCGGTCGACAAAGCCGCGACCGCTCATGAGCTTCTCGCAGCAGCGCAACGTGACGGGAAGGCTGTGACGCCTGAACTCACCGCGCAAATCGATGCCGCCGCGGAAGCATACGCCCGCGCCACGTCGGCGGCGGAGAAGTTGGCCGAACAACAGCAGGCGGCGCGGGATTCGGCGAAAGAGATGGAGGAGTCAATTTCGGGCATTTTCTCATCCGCGACGAAAGCGCTGATCTCGGGAAAATCCTTCGGTCGTGCACTGGCCGACGCTCTGATCGGCGGGTCGTTTTCTCTCAGAATCGAGGAGTTTTCTCATTGAGCGCAGTGATCTCAATTGCCGGCCCTGACGCGGCATTCATGCTCACCGACGGCGCCGGTTACGACGACGACGGTGTCGTCCGCACTCTCGGGTACAAGGTGGTCACCGCCGCCGACGTGCCGCTGGCGGTCAATACCCGTGGAATCTCCGGCACGGGCAAGGCGCTGGCTCGACAGATCTGCGCCCTGGCTGACCGCGTCGGTGTTGACCGCTTCCTCGAGATACTGCCGCGGGTGTTGGACGAACTGCGGGACGACCCGGAGCTTGCCCCGCATGTTAGCGGCGCGAATGCCTTAGAGCGTCTTCGATGAACGCGGAGTCGGATTGATGATTCACGCGGTCGGGCTTGTCTGATTCACTGGTCCTGGTGA
>NZ_JBHFEI010000023.1:0-36408 GCF_041928815.1 Ensifer soli
CGGCCATTACCCCTGTTCCCTGTCACATTGGCGGTACTGTTTTACTTCAAGTGTAATTTTTATTTGAATATAAATTTACCAGAAACCCCAAGATTCGCATCAACATCACGTATAAATTAAATATAAAATCCAATCGCCAGATTATTTGCGCCCGCTTTCTTTTCAAGAAAGCCACTGCATTATCGGCCTTCAGTGCACGCATTGAACAGCATGGCGCCATTGCTCCAATAGAGACATCACGGATACGTCCATGCCGCCGAACTTGGCTGTGCTCGCATCGCTGACACTTTGCTCGCAGCACGCTCCGAGAACGCAGTGCTTGCCTCATGCTTGTTCAAGATGCGGACAACCTGTTCGTCCGTGGAATGGGTGCGCTTCATTCTGTGGTACTTTTGATGGACCAGGGTCTTCAGCGAAATGGATTAGTTGAACGGGACAAGGTCACTTCAGTGTACCTCTAAGCACCAGTTCCGCCGGGACCAACCTTATTGGCGTAGCCGATGATCCATTGATACGGGACATGAGGACATCGACAGCCTCCTGGACCATGCGCCGCCTCGGCTGACGCAACGTCGTCAGGTTGAAGGCGCCCCACGCCGCCATCGGTATATCGTCGAAGCCGACGACGGAGATTTGCCCTGGCACGGAGACGCCGGCGGCCCGCAAGGTATCGAGCGCGCCGAAGGCAAGCACGTCGGAGGCGCAGAACAGGCAGTCGGGCAGTTCGGGCCAGCTCAGGAGTTCGGTCGCAGCCTTCGCTCCGACATCATAGCTGTGCTCGTCGCCGAGAACGACCGGCGCAGCGCCACCCCGCTCCGCCAGACGATCGAAAAAGCCCTTCTTGCGATCGAGGTTCGAATTTGCATCCGGGCTGCCAGAGATGAAGGCGGGCCTTCGGAAACCTCGGTCCATGAAGAGATTGGCGACCATCCGTCCCGCATCCACATTGTCACAGGTGATGGCCGAAACAGGAATACCGTGGATAAACCGGTTGAACAGGACGACGGGTACATCGGACTTGGCGCATCGTTCGGCGATCTCGGAGCCGAGATAGGATGAGGTGACGATAATGCCGCGGACCTTGTAGGCCAGAACCTCCTCGATCGCCGCGTCGGCGTCCTTTGCTCCGTTGAGATGCTTGAGCATGACGCGGAAACCGCGTTCCTCAAGGGCGATCAGCAGGGCCTCAAGCACCTCGGGATAGAACGGATTGGTGATCTCCCCCATCACAACGCCGATCAGATTCGACTGCTGGCTGATCACCCTCAAGAGGGCATTCGGTCGGTAGCCGAGCGCATCGGCCGCCCGCAGCACCTTGTCTCGCGTGGCGTCCGACACGCTCTGCCCAGAAAAAGTACGAGACACCGCCGACTGGGACACGCCCGCATGGTGTGCGACGTCAATGGATGAGGGCTGTTGTCTTTTCTTCATCTCAAACCATGACTGCACCGCCGCTGACGTTGAGTGTTTCGCCAGTCGTTTCGCTCGCATCGTCAGAGCAGAGGAACAGAATGGCCCTGGCGATGGCGTCAGGCGATTGAAACCGCTTCATCGGGATGCGGTCAAGCCAATCTTTCTTCACCGCGTCGCCGTCATGATCGAATCCCCTGTCAATGCGCCAGTTGATCTCGTGCTCGATCATGTTGGTGTAGACCGTGCCCGGCGAGACCGCGTTTACCCTGACCTTTGGTGCGAGTTCCATCGCCAGCGCTCTGGTCAGGCCGATAATACCCATCTTTGAGGCGCTGTAATGCGCCGTGAAACGCTGGGCGCGCTGCGCTGCCTGCGAGGCGATGTTGACGACGGAGCTGCCCTCCGCCATCAGCGGAAACGCATGTTTGACGCACAGCCACGGCCCCCTAAGATTGACGGCGAGAACCCGGTCCCATTCCTCGACGCTGAGATCGACCGCGAGATTCAAGGTACAGATCCCGGCATTGTTGACGAGAAAACCGACTGACCCGAATGTCACCGCTACTTTTTCCATCAGAGCCTTAACGGATTCCTCCGAGGAAACGTCGGCACCAATGCCGATCAGCCGTTCACCGGAAACGCCGAGCGCGGTGACCGCAGCGTTGGCGGTTTCGTCATCCCGGTCGACAAGGACGACTCGTGCATTCCGGGAAAGGAAGGCCTCAACCGTGGCGAGACCAATATTGCGTGCGCCGCCGGTGACAACGGCAACCCTGTCGTTGAAATCCATCCCGTTTCCTCCGGTTTCCTGTAATTGGGCTGGGCCCTTGTTCTAGCGGTATTGGCCAGCGCGAAAGCAGACGCGCTTTGGCGGAAATGCTCTAGTCGTAGGCGCCCATCACCGTCTGATCGAAATCGACGATCGAGCCGGTCATCAGCGCGCTTTCGGAACTGGCGAGAAAGCAGATCGCCCGTGCGACTTCTTCCGGCCGGAGAAGCCGGCCGAAGGGGCGGGTCCGCCCGATTTCCTCTTGCCAGTCGTCTCCAAGCCCGTGGGCTACGCGCTGCGTCTTCTCCTCGCCCGGCGTGGCCGTCCAGCCCATGTTCAGGCCGTTGACGCGGATCCGGTCGTGCCGCAGCGCGTGGGCGAGGTTCTTCGTCAGACCGACGAGCGCGGATTTCGAGGCGACGTATGCTGCGATGAAAGGCGCGCCACCATGAGCGGCGATGGAAATGACATTGACCACGGCGCTACCGTCGCCTTTCCGGAGATAGGGCAGCGCGCGCTGGATCAGGAAGAACGGTGCCCGTGTGTTGACGGCAAACAGCCGCTCATAGGTCGCGGGATCGGTATCCTCGATCGTGCCCCTGTCGGTAATACCGGCGACATTGGCAAGCACGTCGATACGCCCCAGACGTTCGCCGACGGTATCGGCGACCCGGAAGCAGTCCTCGACGGCCGCGAGATCGGCCTGCACATAGAGGGCCTCCGTGCCCAGTTCACGGATCTTCTGCGCCGTTCGTTCGCCGGCTTCCGATTGCCGTCCGCAGATGGCGACAAGCTTTGCGCCACCAGACGCCATCATCAGGGCGGTCGCCTCACCGACCCCTTGCGTGCCGCCGGTGACCAGGCAGACCTTGTTCCTGAAATGCGCAGCCTCGATCATGTCCTGGCCCTCATTGGTTCCGATGTCATCTGGAGCGCCGGCGCAGGTGATCGACGAAGACCACCACGACGATCAGCAGGGCGGTGATGATCCGCTGCCAGAATGGATTGACGTTTAGAAGGTTCGCGCCCTGATTGATCGTCGACAGCAGGAGCGAGCCCAGCGTCGGGCCGATGATGCTGCCGACCGCGCCGAAAAGGCTGGTGCCGCCGATGACGGACGAGGCGATCGCCTGCAATTCCCAGCCGTCGCCCGTTGTCGCGATGCCGAGGCCGAGTCGGCTGGTGACGAGGATCCCCGCCAGTGCGGCGCAGGTGCTGGAGATCATGTAGACGACGAAGATCGTCTGGCGCGCATCGATGCCGGAGAGCCGCGCGGCTTCGGCATTCGAACCGACGGCGAAGATATATTTCCCGATCCGCGCCTTGTGCAGGAGCACGTAGGCGGGAATAGCGACGACGACGACCATCCAGAACAGCGTCGGCAGGCCGAGAAAAAAGCTGCGCGAAAACGCATTGAACGCCGGCGGCAGGCCGGAGACGTTGAGGCCGTTGGTCATCAGCAGGCCGAGACCGCGCCAGCCCGTTAGCCCCGCCAGCGTCACGATGAACGAGGGAAGCTTCATGTAGGAGACGCCAAAGGCATGGATGGCGCCGATCAGCGCGCCCGCCAGCAGCGTCAGGAGGCATGCCAGCCACACCGGCACGCCCGCCACCATCAGCGAGGCGACAATGACGCTGGTCAGGCCGACAACGGCGCCTACCGAGAGATCAATCCCGGCGGTGATGATGACAAAGGTCTGGCCGATGGCGATGATCGCCAGCAGCGAGAACTGCCGCATCAGGTTGGTGATGTTGTTCTCGGTGAAGAAGCTGTCCGTTGTCACGGACAGGATCGCCCAGATGACGACGAGGAGGAAAAAGAGGGTCAGGTTCAGGAGGACGCCAAATCGCACCTTCTTCTTGCGGGCCGGCGCGACCTTGTTTTCGGCAATTGCGGACATGATCTTCCCTCTTGTTCTATTCACCGAGTGCTGCCGCGAGCACGACATCGTGCGCGACCTCGCGCGGCCGGTCGAAGACGCGCCGGGTTTTTCCGCGATACATGACGATCAGCCGGTCGCTGAGGTCGTAGACCTCCGGCAGATAGGACGAGATCAGGATGACGCCTGCGCCCTTCTTCAGCAGTCCGGCGAGAAGCAGGTAGATCTGCCGCTTCGTCTTGACGTCGACGCCAACGGTCGGTTCGTCGAAAATGAAAACCTCAGCCCCGTGGTTCATCCAGCGGCCGATGACCACCTTCTGCTGATTGCCACCTGAGAGATTGCCGACCTCGATGGTCGGGTCCGGCGGATGAATGTCGAGCAATGCGACCATGCGATCCGCCGTCGCGCGCATGAGAACGTTGCTGACCAGCCACCGCCGGGTCAGCCGTCTGAACGCGTTGAGGCCGAGGTTGAATTCGACAGTCTGGTTGAGGCAGAGACCCTGGATCTTTCGGCTTTCGGGGATCAGCGCCATACCGCGCCTGATGGCGTGCGCGACGTTTTTCGGAGCGTATTCCCGGCCTTGCAGCGTCATTGTGCCGGTTGATGCGGCATGACGGCCGAAGACGGTCTGGACGAATTCGCTGCGGCCCGCACCGATCAGTCCGAAGAGGCCGACGACCTCGCCGCGATGAACGGTCAGGTTCATGTCCTCGAAGCCGGCGCCGCTGAGGTTCCTGACCTCGAGCAGCACATCGCCGCGATCGATCGCCTCCTTGTAGTGGACGTCGCCGAGATCGCGGTTGACCATGTCGCGGATGAGCTGCTCCTGGTTCGTCTCCGTGATCCACCGTGTCGAGATCAGCCTGCCATCGCGAAGGACACAGGCACGGTCACAGAGTTCGAAAATCTCCTCCATCCGGTGGCTGATGTAGAGAACGGCGACGCCCGTATCTCTGAGACTGCGGATGAGGCTGAACAGCCGCTCCGTTTCCTGCCGGGTGAGATACGCGGTCGGCTCGTCGAAGATGATCAGCCGGCTTGCCCGGATCTTTGCCCGCGCCGCCGCCACGAGTTGCTGGCGGCCGATCGACAGGGAACCGAGTTCGACCGAGGCGTCTATGTCGAATCCGAGCTCATCCAGAAGCGCCTGTGACTGCGCCTGCATCCACGGCTTGTCGAGGACGCCGCGTCCCGTCTTCTCGATGCCGAGATAGATGTTCTCGGCAACGGTCAGATGCGGGCACAGGACCACTTCCTGATGAACCGCGTTGAGGCCAAGCGCCTGTGCCTTCGCCGGTGTCGGCAAGGTGACGACATGGCCCTCGACATGGATGTCGCCGGTGGTCGGAACATGGGCGCCCGTCAGGATCTTGATCAGCGTGCTCTTGCCTGCGCCGTTCTCGCCGACGATCGCCAGAACTTCACCGGGAAAGATCTCGAGCGTGATGCCCTCCAGGGCAACGGTACCGGGAAAGGATTTCCCGATACCTTCGAGCCGCACAAGCGGCTGATGCCGTGCTGCGCTTGGGGAAGATTCAACACGGGTCATCGCGTCGTTTCCGGCTTATTTCTGGAGGCAGGAGAAGTCGGGATGCAGCAGCGCCTTGGCGTCTTCCGAATCGACATTCTCGGGTGTGATCACCGTCACGCCCGTGTCGACCTTGGCGGCAACCTCTTCGCCCTTCAGGCTTTTCAGCGCGTTGGCAATGCCGTCATAGCCCATCTTGTAGGGATTCTGGACGACGAGCGCCTGGGCGATGCCGTCGCGCAGGTTCTGTTCGAGCGTGTCGCTGCTGTCGAACGTCACCAGGACGGGATTTCCCTTCCGGCCGGCCTCGGAAATGGCCTGTGCCGAGCCGATGCCGGTGAACAGCGCATCCGCATAGATGCCGTCAAGCTCGGGGAAGGCCGATAGCACGTCGTTCGCCTGGTTGAGCGCCGTCGTCGTCTGGAAATCGCCGACGCGCGTGGTGACGACCTCGATCTCCGGCGACGCCGACAGGCCCTCCTTGAAACCGGCGATGCGCTCGTCGAGCGTGTTGATGCCGGGACCATAGGAGATGATCGCGACCTTGCCCTTCGCTGAGCCGTTCTTCTTCGTAATCGCGTCGACCATTGCCTTTCCGGCAAGCACGCCGCCGGCCTTGTTGTCGGTCGCGATGATCGATTTGAACGCCGTCGAGTTGGCAGAGGAGTCGATCAGGAAGACGGGAACCTTTGCGCCTGCTTCGTCAACGGCCGCGCCCAGCCCCTCGGATGAGGAGGGCGCAAGGACGATGGCCTGCGATCCTGTGCTGACGGCGTTCTCGAGGATCGAGATCTGTCCGGCGATGTCGGCCTCAGTGGTCGGCCCGGTGACGTTGACCGTCGCGTTCAGTTCCTTGCCGGCATTGCAGGCACCGGCCATCACGGTCTGCCAGTAGGGGCTGGTCGTGTCCTTGACGACGACGGAAATGGTCTCGGCCTGTGTCTGGGTTGCACCCAGGCAGCCGAGCGCGACCGATGCGAGGGCAAGATAGGTATATGCTTTCATGTCATCCTCCTCCAATGTCCCTAAGGACCTTTTCGGCCTTGCCCTCCCGGCAAGGTCGCATTCGTCATGTCGCCGCGCGTGACCGGGCGACCGGCATGATGTTGACAATCGACTGCTCGGTTGCGGAAAGCGCACAGGCATCGGCGAGCTGCAAAGCCGCGATGCCATCGATCGCGGTCGTGATCGGCTGGCGCTTTTCCTCGATGGCCGACAGGAACTCCGAAAGCTGCGCGACATAGGCGCCGGCATAGCGTTCGGGAAAGTGATCCGGCAGCGCATCAGACTTCAGTCCGTCCGGCAGGATCAGCCGCGTCTGGGTCACAGGCACATTGTCCATGCTGACGGACGCCGCAGATCCCATCACTTCGATGCGCTGGTCGAATCCTCCGTTCGACCGCCGGCTGTTCTGCAGGACGACGCTGAAGCCCCTGTCGTCCCAGAGTGTCGCCGTCGCCGTGTCGTAGTCGCCTTCCGCCTCGGTGCCGGGGTCGAATAAGTTGAAGCCGCGCGCGAAGACGCGGGTGAACTCGCGGCCTGTCAGCCAGCGGCAGAGATCAAGATCATGGATCATCATGTCGCGGAACAACCCGCCCGAACGCGCGACATAGGCCGCCGGCGGCGGACCTGGATCGCGGGCCATGACGCGCATGAACTCGACGTCGCCGATCCGCCCGGCATCGACATGCTCGCGGATCCGTCGCGTGCTGGCATCGAAGCGGCGGTGGAAGCCGGTCATGAACGTCACCGGAAACTGTTCCAGCAACGACACGACGGACATGACCCGCGCATAATCCAGGTCGATCGGCTTCTCGCAGAAGATCGCCTTGCCGCTGCGCGCCGCGCGCTCGATGAACGATACATGCGTGTCGGTCGGCGAGCAGATGAAGACGGCGTCGATCCGGGGATCGTCGAACACGGCGTCGGCATCGTCAACGGCAACGGCACCGTGACGGTGCGCCAGAACCTCGGCAGCGGCGGCATGGGTATCGTATACGCTGCCGATCCGCGCCCTGCCGCACACGGCAATGTTGCGGGCATGCAGATGACCGATCCGGCCCGCGCCCATCAAAGCGATCTTGATCACACATTCCTCCCCATCAGCGAAGCATCAGTCAACATGATTTTGCATATTATGTAAATTCACTTCCAAGCATCAGAAGCGGATAATGGACGGATATTCGAGTGAAAGTTTTTCATAAGGCAAGAACGACGGAGAAAATGCTTGTTTCACGCTCAAAGGCGGGATCTTCGCGGTCTATTTATGCATAATATGCATAGTGGCGATAATCGCAATGAAGCGTCCGCGACAAGAAAAAGCGCGATGGTGCATCGGTGCCAGGGGATGGGCCTGCGGCAGCGGAGAGGGCTGCGGCAAGCGATCAAGCCGCGTCGCCTCGGAGGCTGCGCTCAGGCGGCAGACGTGCAAGCGACCGGCGCGGCCCGGAGACGCTCCGTCCGGCGCGCCTTCGACGGCAGGCTTGCGGCTACGCCGACGCCGCGTCATGGACGGCCTGCATGAGGCGGGCCGCGCCGTTCAGCAGGAAGACCTGATCGGATTCGAGCAGATAAAGACTGACGCCGAGCGCCGTCCATTTCGGGATTTCGCCGAGGTCGGGAACGAACATACCGACGGCCTTGCCGAAGCGGGACGCGGCCTTGCAGATGCGCACGGATGCGTCGATCACCTCGGGCGCGATCGCCGATGGCGCGCCGAGTGCGACGGCAAGGTCCGCGCGCCCGATGAAAAAGCAGTCGATTTCGTCGATCACCATCAATTCATCGAGCACAGAGAGTGCCTCCGCGTCCTCGATCTGCGCGACGATGGTCGTCAGCCGGTTTGAGGCGGCGATATGATCGGCCATCTTGACCCTGGTGAAATCGGCCGCCCGCGTCGAGCCGGCAAACCCCCGCCCTCCCGGCGCATAAAGGCAGGACGAGACGAGCGTCCGTGTCCGCCCGACATCGTGGACATGCGGGATGACGATCCCCGTCGCCCCGAGATCGAGCGCGTTGAGGATCTCCGCCGGCTCCGGTGCCTGGACGCGGATCAGGAGGGGCATGTCCCGCGATCGCGCCGCGAGCGTCGCGCCGTCGAGAGCCAGGCGATCGAAGGGGGCGTGCTCGGCGTCGAGGCACAGCACATCGAGCACCGATCCGCCGAGCACCTCCGTGACGATCCGCGACGGCGTCTTGATCCATGTGCCGACCGTCAGTTCCCGCGCGCGCATGCGTTGCTTGAATGCCATCGTTCGCTGCATGATCATCTCCCCGCCAGACGCGCGCGCAGCGCTTCCGGATTGATCACTGTCTCGGGGATGTCTCCGCCGAGCACGGCAAGGACCGATGACGTTGCCGAACGCGTCATCCGCGCGACGGATTCGCGGCTGATGCCGCCGATATGGGCCGATGTCAAAAGGTTCGGCACATCGGCAAGCGCGTCTGCGCCGGGTGGCTCGACCTCGAAGACATCGAGCGCCGCGCCGGCCAGATGGCCCGAACGCAGGGCGGAAAACAGGGCAGGCTGGTCCACCAGTCCGCCGCGGGCCGCGTTGACAACATAGGACCCTTGCCGCATCTGCGCGAAACGGGCGGCGTTCATCAGCCCGCGCGTTTCGGGCAGAAGCGGCGCGTGCAGCGAGACGACGTCGGACATTTCGATCAGCGCGTCCAGCGTTGCGCAGCGCGTGGCGCCCGCCACATGCTCGACCATGCCGTCGAAATAGACGACGCGCGTGCCGAAGCCGACGAGCCGGCGGATCACGGCCTGGCCGATCGCGCCGGCGCCGACGAGCCCGACCGTCTTTTGGTAGAGCTCGGTCGGCGTCGCCGCGCCGACCCTGTCCCAGCGACCTGCCTTGACGGCCTGATCCTGCGTCACGACCCGCCGGAGGAGGGCGAGGATCATCGCTAGCGTCTGGTCGGCCACCGTCTCGGCGTTCATTCCGGGCGTGATTGAAATGCCGACGCCGAATTCGCGTGCCGCATCGTGGTCGATCGAATCCGTTCCGACGCCGACGCGGGCGATCAGCTTCAGGTCCCGGTTGGCCGACAGAACCTCGCGCGTGAACGGATCGGTGGAGACGATCGCGGCGTCGCAGCCGCCGATAAAACCGGACAACTCCTCGGGCGAGCGATGGCCGGTCTTTGCCTGAAGCACCAGCTCATGCCCGGCGGCGACCAGTCTCGCACCGGTTTCGGGATCAAGCGGACTGTAGCCGGGCCAGCTTACAAAAATGCGTCCCATGATCGCCTCACATGGACCAGAGTGCAGCGATCGGGAAGGGCGCGCCAGCCTCGGTCACCCGCGCATCGCTCACCGTAGACAATGGGGCGGCCTTCCCTCGCATTGCCGCCAGCTTGGAACGTGTCATATTTTTCTCCGATGATTGCTGTCTTGCGTTCACATTGGCGAAAAAGCGTCGTCAAAACGCGTCTGTCTCGGGGATCGCAACCCAGCGCCCCTCATCCGCCGACTGGTAGGCGCCGGCGATGACGCGATTGACGTGCAACGCCTGCTGGAAGTTGGGGGTGGCGTCGAGCGCATTGCGCATGACGGCCTCGATGGCCCGGCGCGCGGTCACGACGAAGGCCTCGCCATAGCCGAGGCCCTGGCCCTGCGCATACCAGAAGGGGTCTGCTTCCGGATGGATGCCGCCGAGCATGATGCGGCGAAAACCGCCGGTTCGCTGGGGATCGGCGCCGCTGAAGAAATGCAGCTCATTGTTGCGCTCCCAGCTGAAAGCCAGCGAGCCTTTTGTGCCGGTCACTGAAAAACTGAGGTCCGACTTGTGTCCGGTTGCGGCCCAGGATGCGTGAATCGCGCCGAGCGCCCCGTTTGAAAACTCCACGAGCGCGGTTGTGAGGTCGTCGACCGTGACCGGCTGCCCGTCCGGCGTGCCAACGGGACGCCTTTCGTGGAGACGTCGCGAGCGCGCTGCAATCGAGCCGACCGGCCCCATCAGCGCGCAGGCGATATCGGTGACATGCGACCCGATATCCCCGAACGCGCCGCCGCCGGCGATCTCCTTGTCGAACCGCCAGGAGAAGGGGAGGTCGGGATCGGCGGCATAGTCCTGAAAGAACCGTCCCTCGAAGTGCAGCAGCTCGCCCAGCTCGCCGTCGCGGATCAACTGCCGCGCCAGTTCGACGCCAGGCCAGGTACGGTAGGAAAAGTTGACGATATTGACCTTGCCGGATGTCTGCGCGGCGTCCGCCATCCTTTGCGCCGCAGCGACGGTGTTCGCCAGCGGCTTTTCGCAAAAGACATGCTTGCCGTGGTTGAACGCGTCGATAGCGATCTCCGCATGGCTGTCATTCGGCGTGATGACGATGACAATGTCGATGTCATCGGCGCGGGTCACGTCCTTCCAGTCGCCGGAATGGTTCCGCCAGCCCCAGCGCTCCGCCCCCTCTTTCGCCGCCTCGGGCACGATATCGGCCATGCGCACCATCTCGATGCGCGGCAGCTTTTGCCAGAGATAGGCGCCGATATTGCGCAGTGCCAGGCTGTGCAACTTCGCCATATAACCGGATCCGACGATGCCGAACCGTATGCGCTCCATGTGTTCCTCTCCCCCGAACCTTGATGTCTCAGCGAATGCTTCGGCCGCCATCGACCGGAATGGACAGCCCCGTCATGAAGGATGCATCCTCGCTGGCGAGGAAGGCGATCACGCTTGCAACCTCTTCGGGCTGGCCGATGCGGCCGATCGGATGCTTGGCGACCACGGCTGCTTCCAGCGCCTCGCTGTCCGGCGTCGATTCGAGCCAGCCCGTGACCATGCGTGTGCGGATGGCGGCTGGGCAGACGGCGTTGACGCGAATATTGTCACGGGCGAGATCCAGCGCCATCGACGAGGTGAAGGAGGTGACGCCGCTTTTCGAAGCGCTGTAGGCGGCCATGTTCTCCGTGCCGCGGATGCCGGTGATCGAGCCGACATTGACGATCGCGCCGCCGCCTGACCGGCGGATGGCCGGCACCGCTGCCCTGCAACCGAGAAAGATGCTGGTCAGGTTGGTGTCGATGAGCCGGCGCCACTGATCGAGGCTTGTCTCCTCGACGAGACCGCTCTCGCGCACGCCGGCATTGTTGACGAGCACGTCGAGACGCCCGGCCTCACGGACAATATCCGCGATGGCGCCGTTCCAGTCCGTCTCGTCGGTCACGTCCAGATGGACGGACCGGACGTCCTCGATGTCCAGCTGCCCGCGGCGATGGGCGGCAAAGACCGTGCCGCCTTCGTCCCGTATGCGCCTGATCGTCTCGAGGCCGATGCCCGTCGACGCGCCTGTGACAAGAACAACCTTCCCGGCAAATCTCTGCATAGCGTTCTCTCGTCCAGACACTCACTTTCGAGTATCTAACTACCAATTTTAAAATGATGATTTTTGGCTATATCGGAAAAATTTAAAAATGCATAGCTTTGCAATTCTATTTATGTGAAAAAAGCGCCGAGACGCGCAAGGGAGGAAACCATGTCGAACATGATGAGGTCGAAGACGATCAGGCTGACGGCTGCACAGGCGGCCATCATCTACCTGCAGAAGCAGTTCTCGGTGATGGACAGACAAAGGGAACGGCTGATCGGCGGGATCTTCGGGATTTTCGGCCATGGCAATGTCGCTTCGATCAGCCAGGCGATCGAGGAATATGGCCATGATCTGCCCTACTACCAGCCGAAGAACGAGCAGGCGATGGTGCACGCCGCCATGGGATATGCGAAGGCAAGGAACCGCCGCGCGACCCTTGCATGCACGGCATCGATCGGCCCAGGCTCGACCAACATGGTGACGGGTGCCGCGACTGCGACCGTCAACAGGATCCCGGTGCTCCTGTTCGCCTCCGACACCTTTGCCCATCGCCGCACCGGCAATGTCTTGCAGCAGCTCGAGCATCCGGTCGAGGGCGATCTCTCGGTCAATGACTGCTTCCGGCCGATCAGCCGGTTCTTCGACCGGATCTCGCGCCCTGAGCAGCTGTTGACGGCGCTGCCGGAAGCCATGCGGGTCCTGACCGATCCGGCTGATACCGGCGCGGTCACCATTTCATTCCCGCAGGATGTCGAAGGCGAGGCTTATGACTATCCCGCAACGTTCTTCAGCGAGCGCAACTGGATCATCCGCCGCCGTGAACCTTCTCCCGACGATATCGATGAGGCCGTCACCCTGCTTGCCCAGGCTCGCGCGCCCCTCATCATCGCCGGTGGCGGCGTGCGCTATTCTGCCGCCGAACATACTCTTCGCGATTTCGCCGATGCATTCGGTATTCCCGTTGCGGAAACCCATGCCGGCAAGGGCGTCAGCCTCGAAGGTCCCTATTGCCTTGGAGGCATGGGCGTGACGGGCACGGGGGCGGCGGGACGGATCGCGGAAGCCGCCGACGTGGTCGTCGCCATCGGGACCCGCTTGCAGGATTTCCAGACAGGATCGCGCTCCGCTTTCCACAATCCCGAGGCGCGCTTCATCGCCATCAACACCAGCAGTTATGATGCCCACAAGCTTCGCGGCGTGCCCGTGGTCGGCGATGCGCGGCTGGCGCTGGAGCGGATCCGTATGGGCCTTGAAGCCCGACATTACGCGACACCGGCCAGTTATCGCGATGAGATCAAGGCGCGCAGTCAGGAGTGGAAAGAGGCCTATCGCACCGATATCGCTGTTGCGCCCGGCGCGCCGCTCAATCAAGGCACGATTGTGCGCATCGTCAACGAGGCCACCGGTGCCGGCGATATCGTCATCGCCGCCGCGGGCACACCGCCCGGCGAGATCCACAAGGGCTGGGACGCTTCCAACGGATCGAAAACCTTCCTCGAGTTCGGCTTTTCAACCATGGGTCACGAAATTCCCGCAGCCATCGGCGCGCGGCTTGCCCTTCCGGGAAACAGCGAGATTTTTGCCGTCATCGGCGACGGCACCTATCTGATGGCGCCGACCGAAATCGTCACGGCGGTGCAGGAGAGTGCACGGATCACCATCGTGGTCATCGAAAACTACGGATACCAGTGCATCCGTGATCTGCAGGAAAACACGACGGGGATCGACAATCTCGGCAATGAGTTCCGTAGCCGTGACAATGATGCGCTGAAGCCGAACGGCGCCTATCTCGAGGTCGACTATGCCGCCAATGCGAGATCCATGGGTGCAACGGTCTTTTCGGCGGCAAGCGAGGCCGAACTGAAGGAAGCGCTTGCCGGCGCGCGGCGCACCGGTGGCCCGAGTGTGATCGTCGTCAAGGCGGAAAAGCGCGGCCGCTCAATCGGATCGGGCGTGTGGTGGGATGTCGGAACAGCCGAAGTCTCCGGCACGGACACGGTCGGCGCGGCCGTGGCAAAATTCCGCTCCGGGGTGCGCCATCAGCGCTTTCTCGGTTGAGGCAGGCGCGATGAGAATGGAACCGCAACTGTTGCTCGCCGCCCAGACGGAACTCGGGGAATGCCCTGTCTGGGATGCCGACCGCAACACTTTGTTTTTCATGGATATCATCGGCCAAACGCTGCATGCCTATGACTGGGCGTCCGGCAAGGACCGCGTGATGCCGCTTCCGGCGCTCGGGGGCGCGCTGGCGCTTTCAAGGGATGGCCGGCTGATTGCCGGTCTCCAGACCGGGATCCATACAATCGATCCATTGTCGGGCGCGGTCACGTTCCTCGTGGATCCCGAGCCCGACAAGCCGGACCATCGGCTGAACGAGGGCAAATGCGATCCGCAGGGGCGCTTCTGGGTCGGCTCGATCTCCATCCTCGGCCGTTTTCCGACGGGTTGTCTCTACCGGTTGGAGAAAGACGGCCGGGTGACACAGGTCCTCGACAGGATCAGCGTTCCCAATACGCTGGCCTGGCAACCGGATGGCCAGCACATGCTGTTTGCAGACAGCGTTACAAAGCAGGTCTGGCGGTTTCGCTATGACGCCGAGACGGGAGCGATCGGCGAGCGCAAGGTTTTCATCGATACTAGTGATTACAAGGGGATGCCTGATGGTATCGCCGTCGATGCGGACGGCGGAGTGTGGATCGCCGAGTTCGGCGGCGGCGCCGTCCACCACTATTCGGCGCAAGGGAAGCTGGAAGGCACGGTGCGCGTGCCGGCGAGCCAGGTGACGTCCTGCGTCTTTGCCGGACCGGATCTCGATCGGCTGGTGATCATCACCACCAAGCGCCTTCTCGACGATCGCGCCCGGCAGGAGCAGCCCCATTCCGGCGATCTCTTCATCATCGAGCCGGGGATCAGCGGACTTCCGCCGCATCTTTACGGATAGGAAGCGCTGCCGGGCGGCCATCACCGCCCGGTGCCATATGCAGGATCGGCGTAACGGATCACACGAGACCCGTTAGAAGCCTGCGGACTTCAGGAATTCAAGGCTCTTGCGGGCGTCGCCGAGCGGGTCGATCGAGATCAGCGGGTCGATATCCTGTTCGATATTGGCCGCACCCTTGTAGCCATGCCGTTGCAAGGCACCGGCCAGCCCTTGCCAGTCGACGATGCCCGAACCCAGGGGGCAAAAAATCTTCTGTTCGATCGCAGCCAGAAACGGGATGTTTTCGGCCAGAACCTGCTGATGGACGTCGCGATCGATGTCCTTGAAATGGAAATAAACAACACGGTCGGCATGACGCTCGTAGAAGGCGACGGGGTCAATCCCGGCATAGCTCATATGCCCGGTGTCGGCACAGATCCCCACCCGTTCGGGATCGAGCCGTGCCAGCACCGCTTCGATCTCGTCCTCATATTCGATGTAGCAGCCGGCGTGCTGGTGGATCACCGGCTTCACGCCTTTGGCGAGGGCTATGTCGGCGATGCGATCGATCAACCCGATCATATGCTCGAAACGCGGCGCGTCGAGCTTCGCTGCAAGATCCCTACGGCCGGCCGTCGCCATTCTTTCCTCGGAAATATGGTCGATCGTCACCAGATAGCGCCCGCCGACCGCCGCCAGAAGGTCGACCGTACGCTGTGCATTGTCGAGGACGGCCTCGGTCCTGGACGGGTCATGCAGGATCTGGAAAACAAAGCCGGCTTCGACCGACAGCGACCGGCTGGCAAATTCTTTTGAGAGAACATCGGCATCGGTCGGATAGAAGCCATAGGGGCCGAGTTCGGTGTGGCGGTAGCCGGCTTGGGCGATCTCGTCCATCACCTTTTGCCATGGCGGGTTCTTCGGATCCTCAGCATAATCCACGCCCCAGGATACCGGGGCGTTTGCCAGTTTCACATCCATAGAAAGTCTCCCTCAGGGCCGGCGTCAATCACAACCGGCGTCCCGTCAAGGATTAATGTCATTTGCATAGCAATGCAATATCGTGACGCGCAAATGCATACGGACTAGGATTTTCCGCGACCTATGCTAGGGTCCTTTCGATACCGAGGAAAATGACGACCCGATCGGGCCGGACGGAACCTGACATTTGAAAAAGACGACCCCCAGCGACCCGAACAGTACTGTGATGCGGAAGAAATACGCCTCCTCCATGGACGTCGCGCGGCTGGCGGGCGTCTCGCAATCGGCCGTGTCCCGAGCCTATACCGAAGGGGCGAGCGTTTCCGCCAAGACCCGCGAAAAGGTGATGAAAGCCGCCGATGAACTCGGCTATGGTCCGAGCGTGATCCCCCGCATCATGCTGACCCATCGATCCTCGCTGATCGCCATTGTCAGCGGCGGCCTCTACAACCCGTTCTATGCCGGCGTCGTCGAGACGCTGGCTCAGGCTATCCAGAAGTCTGGCAGCAATGTGATGTTCTTCGTCGTCAATCACGGCGAATATATCGATGAAATCGTCCCGGATATCCTGGGTTACCGGGTCGACGGCATTATCTCGGCGCTGTCGATCGTGTCGCCGGAGGCGGCGGAGCGCTGCGCCAAGATGCACACGCCGGTGGTGCTGTTCAACAATAAGCTGTCGAATGACTGGGTTGCCTCCATCTGCAGCGACAATGTCGAAGGTGGCCGACAGATTGCCGCGCTGTTCCTCAAACGCGGCGGCCGGCGTTTCGCCTATATCGGCGGCAAGAAGGGCAATCTTGCCAGCGAGGATCGGTTTGCCGGCTATCTCAGCGGATTGATGCGCGAAGGCGTTGGCGACGTTGCCGTCGCCTATGGCGATTTTCGCCATGACGAAGGCTTCAAGGCGGCAAAAACACTGTTTGCCGCGAAAAGGCCGCCCGATGCCATCTTCTGCGCCAACGACCTCATGGCGCTTGGCGCGATGGAGGCAGCGAAAGCGGCCGGGTTGCGCATCCCGGAGGATGTCATGATCGCCGGTTTTGACGATATTCCCGCCGCAGCATGGCCAAGTTTCGACCTGACAACCGTCCGGCAGGATGGCGATGCAATGGTTCGCCGGGCAATGAATCTTCTGTCGAAAATGATCGATGGCGAGCAACTGGCGGGCAATTCCCTGCATCTGATTGCCGCACCTCTCGTCGAACGTGGCTCGACCATGCGCGGATCCTCGGACGCCACGCCGCTGACCGGCGATCAATAGGCGCAGCCCTTCACCCTGCTACGCAAGGATGTGCGTCGACAGGTCCTTGATCCTCTTCAGGAATCGGGTCAACGCCAATGCATAAACCTGTCTGCTCGTGCTATTTCCCGACGGATTGACCTCTCGGCTCTTGCATCCTTTGATTTTTTGCATAGCATTGCAAAAACAAGGTGGCTGAGAGTGGTATATTCGATGCGTATCGAACGGCACTGCTGAATGTCTCGGGGCATTCGGACGGCAGGGGCGCAAATGCCGGCAGGCCGCAAAGGCGGCTCGAAATTCAGATGAGCGACAAGGGCTTCGGAATGAATGAGATGACGGCCGGATCGACGCCACGCGACGAGCGCCTGCAGGAGACGTCCTGGGTCACGCGGCTGATGAAGCGCCCGGAGCTCGGCGCTCTCTCGGGGCTGGTGTTCGTCACCGTGTTTTTCGCCTTTACGGCCGATCCGGTCATGTTCAGTCTTTCCGGCATTCTCAATTTCCTCAGCCCGGCATCACAGGTCGGAATTCTCGCCATCGGCGCCGGTCTCCTGATGGTTGGCGGCGAGTTCGATCTCTCGGTGGGATCGATGGTCGCCTTTGCCGGTCTGGTGTTCGGCGCGGCGGTCACCGTGCTCGGCATGCCGCTGATCGCGGCGGTTTTCCTCACCTTCCTGACGGCGATCGCGATCGGCGCAGCCAATTCCCAGATCGTGCTCAGAACCGGCCTGCCGAGCTTCATCGTCACGTTGGCGCTGCTCTTTATCCTGCGCGGGCTGGCGCTGGTCGGCGTCAAATGGGCAACCGGCGGCTCAACGCAGCTGCGCGGCATTGCCGAACGTGTCGCCGGCGATCCTCTTCTGCCTCTCCTCTCGGGAGACGCTTTTTCCAGCGTCTTCCAATGGCTTGCCGATCACAATGTGATTGCGACGTTTCCCAATGGCACGCCGATGGCCAGCGGAATTCCCATCGAGCTTCTCTGGTTTCTGGCACTCACGGCTGTCGCGACCTGGGTGCTGCTGCGGACCCGGTTCGGCAACTGGATCTTTGCCTCAGGCGGAGACGCTGCGGCAGCGACGAATTCCGGCGTGCCCGTGCGGCGCGTGAAGACCTATCTTTTCATCATCACCGCCTGCTGCGCGGCGCTTGTCGCGATCATCACCGTACTCGATGCCGGCTCGACCGATCCCCGGCGCGGTTTCCAGAAAGAGTTCGAGGCCATCATCGCGGCCGTGATCGGCGGATGCTTGCTGACTGGAGGCTATGGCTCGGCGATCGGCGCATTTCTTGGCTCCGTCATCTTCGGCATGGTCATGATCGGCCTCACCTACACTCGGATCGATCAGGACTGGTATCAGGTTTTTCTAGGAGGAATGCTGCTGATCGCGGTGCTGTTCAACAATGCCATCCGTCGCCGGGTCACGGGCGAACGATAGGATATCCGACATGACCACACCCATCGTCCGCATGGAGTCGATCGAGAAACACTTCGGCAATATCATCGCGCTCGCAGGCGTCTCCTTCGATATCCTGCCGGGAGAATGCCACTGCCTGCTCGGCGACAATGGCGCGGGCAAGTCGACCTTCATCAAGATCATGTCCGGCGTTCAGAAGCCGACAGGCGGTCAGATGCTGGTCCAAGGCCAGCCGGTTTCCTTCCGCAATCCCCGTGAAGCGATGAGCGCGGGAATTGCCACGGTCTATCAGGATCTTGCCATGATCACGCTGATGAGTGTGACGCGCAATTTCTGGATGGGCCGCGAGCCGACCAAGGGCTGGGGGGCGTTCCGGCGGTTCGATATCAAGACGGCGGAACGGATCACGATCGAAGCGATGCGGTCGATGGGCATCAATCTGCGCGAGGCCGATCAGGCGGTCGGCACCCTCTCGGGCGGCGAGCGTCAGGCCATCGCCATTGCGCGCGCCGTGCATTTCGGCGCCAAGGTGCTGATCCTCGACGAGCCGACATCGGCGTTGGGCGTCCGCCAGACGGCAAGCGTGCTGGCGACGATCGACAAGGTGCGCAAGCGCGGCGTCGGCGTGGTCTTCATCACCCACAATGTGCGCCATGCAATGGCGGTCGGTGATCGCTTCACCGTGCTGAACCGCGGAAAGACCCATGGTACGGCAAGACGCGGCGAGATCAGCGCCGAGGATCTCCAGAACCTCATGGCCGGCGGGCAGGAGCTGGCATCCCTGGAATCCTCGCTTGCCGGAACAGTCTGACGATCTTGCAACGCTCTCCATCGTGCCGGCGATACCGGGAGCAGCCTGCCTCCAGTGCTGTGGAACTGAATTCTCTGCTCTGGAGGCGTGACATCAGCGCGTTATGTTCGGAAGCGGACCGGCATATTGCTGTTGTGTGAAAAACTTTCAATAAGGCATATTTTGCATAGCAATGCATTTACTGACATTCTTTCCGTGTTGCCGCGGGGTTTCTGCTCCGCACGTCACATCGGGAGGATGGAATGAGAAAGGTCATAACAAAAATCGCCCTTGCGGCGGGTCTGTTGCTGGCGCCGGCACTGGCTGCGGCAGACGAGACGAGGGTGATCATGGTAAGCCACGGTCAGGCGGCTGATGCGTTCCATGGCATCGTCAAGAACGGGTTCTTCCAGGCGGGCAAGGATCTCGGCATCAGCGTCGACTACCGCGCGCCCGAATCCTTCGACATGGTCGCGATGGGTCAGCTGATCGATGCTGCCGTCAATCAGCGCCCTGACGGCATCGTCGTCACCCTTCCGGACCCGGATGCGCTCGGCCCGTCCGTCAGGCGCGCAGTGGAATCCGGCATTCCCGTGATCGCGGTGAATTCGGGGCAGGATGCCTACAAGGCGCTCGGCGCGCTCGCCTTCGTCGGGCAGGACGAGGCACTCGCCGCCAGAACGGCCGGCGAACGGCTCAAGGAAGCGGGCGGCAAGAAGGCCATCTGCATCAATGTCGAGCCGGGCAATGTGACGATCGACATTCGCTGCAACAGTTTCACCGAAGGGTTTGGCGGCCCGGTGAGCGTTCTTCAGACATCGATGGACCCCGCGGATATCGAAGCCAAGGTGCGCGCAGCGCTTCAGGCCGATCCCGAGGTCGACACGGTGCTCTCGACCGCCGCGATGGTCGCCGGCGAGCCGGCATTGAAGGCGCTGAAGGCGACCGGCCAGCTCGGTAAGGTTTTTCTCGGTTCCTTCGATCTGTCTCCGGCCATGCTTGAAGCGGTCCGGGACGGCAATGCGCTGTTCTGCATCGACCAGCAGCAATATATGTATGGCTATTTGCCGGTGGCTATTCTTCAGCTCTACAAGCATTCGAAGATTCTGCCCGCCAATGATGTACTGACGGGGCCGCGTTTTGTGACCAGAGAGATGGCCGCCGAGGTGATCGACCTCTCGGCAAAAGGCATCCGCTGACATAGACTTGGCAAGCAAGGCCGGCGCGGCACGTCTGCGCCGGCCTTCTTGAGTGAGAGGAGACGAGAATGGCTGTTCGATGGGGGCTCTGGGGAGCGACGACAATTGCACAGGAATGGGTCATCGGCGCGATCCGCGCCGCAGGTGGAGAAGTAGTCTCGCTGTGCGGACGGGATCGGGCGCGGGCGGAGGCTTATGCCGCGCACAACACGATCGATCAGGTTTTCACCGACCCCGCCGTTTTTCTTGGGTCCGGGATCGATGCCGTCTATATTTCCACCATCAATTCCTTTCACCATGAGCAGGTGCTGGCTTCGGCTGCTGCCGGGAAGCACATTCTCTGCGAAAAGCCGCTGGCACTGACGCTCGATGCGGGCCGCGAGATGATCGAGGCCTGCCGGGCCGCGTCGGTCGTCTTCGCCGTCAACCACCACCTGCGCAATGCCGCGCCGCATGTTGCGATGAAGCGGATGCTGCTTGAGGGTCGCATCGGCGACATCGTCTCCCTGTCGATCACCCATGCCGGCTATCTGCCGCATCACCTGCAGGGTTGGCGGATCAACGACATGACTGCCGGCTCGGGCGTCGTGCTGGATCTCACCGTTCACGACGCTGACCTGCTCACCTTCTTGCTCGATTCGGAGCCGGAGAGTGTTTTCGCCATCGGCAGCAACAGCGGCATGGCCGTTGCGGGGATCGAGGACAGCGTCAACGGCACCATCCGCTTCCGGAACGGCGTGACCGCCGCATTCTTCGATGCCTTTACCACACCCTACGCCGAGCACCGGCTCGAAGTGCAGGGGACGAGGGGATCGCTGATGGCGACCGGAAGTCTGCGGCAGGCCCCCGGGGGCCGACTGGCTGTTCGCGATGCTGACGGTGCGCAGGAGGTAGCGCTGAATCTCACCGATCTCTACCAGCCGAACATCCGCGCTTTCCAGAATGCCATTCATGGGCATGGTGCGCCGATCGCCACAGGCGAAGACGGATTGCGGTCGCTGGCGGTTGCACTGGCGGCGAAACGCTCGATGGAAACGGGAGCCATGGTTCCCGTCTCTCGCTGAGCGTCCTGCGCCGGGATCAGTCGGCGGTCCAGCCGCCGTCGACCATCAGCGCCGTGCCTGTGACCATCGCGGCGGCGTCCGATGCGAGGTAGGTCACGGCCGCCATGATGTCCTCGACGCGGCCGATGCGGCCGAGTTTGATCTTTTCGGTGATCCACCGGGTCCGCTCGGGGTTGGAAAAGGTCTGCTCGGTCAGCGCGGTCTTGATGAAAGTCGGGCAAATGGTGTTCACCCGAATCCCGTGTGGCCCCCATTCGATGGCCATCGATTTGGTGAAGCCTTCGACCGCATGCTTGGTCGCGCTGTAGACGGCGCGATCGATGCCGCCCACATGCGCCATCTGCGAGGAGATCGTGATGATCGATCCCGGTTTCCTCGCCGCGATCAGACCTTTGGCAACGGCCTGGGCGAGGAAATAGGATCCCTTGACATTGAGGGAGAACGCCACATCGAAATCCTCGGGCGTCGTTTCCAGCGCAGGTCCGTGGCGGGCGATGCCCGCGCTGTTGACGGCGATATCGAAGGGCCCATGGATCGCCACCGTCTCCGCAACGCCGCTGATGTCGGACATGTCGAGGGGCAGCGCTTTTGCCGTCAGCCCGGTTTCGACAATGGCGCTCACCGCCTTCTCCAGCCGGGAGGAAGGCCGCGCAGCGAGGGTGACGCTTGCGCCCGCTTCCGCCAGCGCCATTGCCGCCCCGAGCCCAATGCCGGACGATGCGCCGACGACCAGCGCCAACCTTCCCTCCAGTCTGAAGGACGGCGTCCGGGGGAGCGACAGGCTCATGCGACTGATCTTTCCATGCCGAAGGGAAGCAGGCCCGCCTCCCGATTATTCCGCCGCAGCGCCATAGGCGATGTTGCGGCCGCCATAGCGCCGCACGCGGATGTTTGCCTGTTCGGCATGGCCGACAAAGCCCTCCAGCATGCAGAGGCGCGAGCAGTAACCGCCGATCTCGGCAGCCGCAGCATCGCTGACGACCCGTTGATAGGAATGGGTTTTGAGGAATTTCCCGACCCACAGACCGCCGGTGTAACGGCCGGCCTTCTTCGTCGGCAGCGTGTGGTTGGTGCCGATCACCTTGTCGCCATTGGCGACATTGGTGCGAGGGCCGAGGAAAAGCGCGCCATAGGAATGCATGTGTTCGAGGAACCAGTCATCCCGGTCGGTCATGACCTGCACATGTTCCGAAGCCATGTCGTTGGCGACGTCAAGCATCTCCTGGTAGGTGTCGCAGACGATGACCTCGCCATAGTCCCGCCACGAGACGGCTGCCGTTTCCGCCGTCGGCAGGATGGCGAGAAGGCGCTCTATCTGCAAGAGCGTCGCCCGCGCCAGGCGGTCGGAGATTGTCACCAGAACGGCCGGCGAATTGTATCCGTGCTCCGCCTGACCGAGCAGGTCGGTTGCGCAAAGCTCGGCGTCAACCGTTTCGTCGGCGATGACCATGGTTTCCGTGGGGCCGGCGAACAGATCGATGCCGACCCGGCCATAAAGCTGGCGCTTGGCTTCGGCGACATAGACATTGCCCGGCCCGACCAGCATATCGACCGGCTTGATCGTTCCGGTGCCGAGCGCCATGGCGCCGATCGCCTGCATGCCGCCGAGCAGATAGATCTCATGCGCTCCGCCCATATGCATGGCCGCGACGATGGCCGGGTGGGGTTCGCCCTTCTGGGGCGGCGCCGAGGCAACGATCCGGGGAACGCCGGCAACCGAGGCGGTCAGCACGGACATGTGCGCCGAGGCGACCATCGGAAACTTGCCGCCGGGAACATAGCATCCGACGGACTGCACCGGAATGTTACGATGGCCGAGAATGACACCGGGATAGGTTTCGACTTCCACATCCACCATCGAGGCCCGCTGGACTTCGGCAAAATTGCGGATCTGCGTCTGCGCGAAGGCGATGTCTGCCATGTCTCGCGCCGAGACTTTCGCGATCGCTGCTTCGATCTCCGAGGCAGAAAGCTGGTAGGATGGGCGCGAGACCTTGTCGAACCGTTCCGAGAGCTCGCTGATCGCCGCATCGCCCCGCGTTTCGATGTCCTTCAATGTGGCTTCGACGGTTGCGCGGACCTTTGCGTCGTCATCCGCCCGATCCGATGCGGGTTTTCCGGTCTTGAGGTGACGAACAGTCATGGTGCGCTCCTTCGCTTTCGCAAAAACGATAGCGCGCTGTTGCATTGCTATGCAAGTTTTCAGTATGCTTCTGAAAAATTTTCAGGGAGTGTGCCATGAAGCCCAGTGCCAAGCAGGTTGCGCATGTTGCAAACGTGTCCCTGTCGGCCGTTTCGCGCGCGTTTCTGCCGGGAGCGCCCCTCGAGGACGAAAAGCGCAAACGTATCCTCGCCGCCGCCGCCGAGCTCGGTTATGTCAGCCCGGCGCGCCGGACGGCGGAGGCGATCGCGGCGGGAACGGTCAGCCTTGTCACCGGCGATCTCGCCAACCCCTTCTATCCCCTTGTTCTCGATACATTGGCCAAAAGTCTGCAGGCCAAGGGGCAGCAGCTGCTCGTCTACGCGCTTCCTGAGGGGGCGACAGTCGATTCCGCGCTGGAGCCGGTGCTTGCTGCGCGCCCGAAGGCCGTCATCGTCACGTCCGCCCATCTCACATCCACCATGGCGCTGGCGTGCCGGCAGCACGGCATCCGCATCATCCTGCTCAACCGTATCCAGCACGATGTCCGCGTTGATGCGATCGCCTGCGACAACTATGCCGGCGGACGCGATGTGGCACAGCTGCTGATCGCCGCCGGTCGCCGCAAAATTGGGTTCATCGCCGGGCTGGCGACGACGTCGACCCATGTGGAGCGCGCGCGCGGGTTTCGCGACCGCTTGAATGAGGACAACCGTGACCTCCACGCCGAGGCCGACGGTGCGTTCAACTACGCCATCGCCTACGCGGCGGCGGAAGCGCTGCTGGCGACCCGCAATCCGCCGGACGCGCTGTTCTGCTGTAACGATCTGATGGCGCTGGCCGCGATCGATGCAGCGAAGCAACGGGGCATGTCCGTACCCGACGACCTCGCCATCGTCGGCTTCGACGATATCCCCATGGCCGCCTGGAATTCCTACCGGCTGACAACGATCCGGCAGCCGGTGCAGCGCATGGTGCAGGAAACGGTCGGCCTGATCGACGAGCCTCATCTGCCTCCGATCGGCGAAGGCGCCATCCGAACCCTGCCCGGCAAGCTGATCCTGAGAGCCAGCGCCTAGACCCCGGCTGCCCTGATGGTATCTGCGACGACATATAATGACCGCCATGGATTTCGTGTCATCCGAAAATAGCCAATGCAGTTGTCATCGCTCGGCATTTATGGATTGCTCCCTGAACCGCGCAGGCACGCGCGACAGCGGCGATGACGACGGCAGATGCGCCTTCTTCCAGACGAATGGTGACAGACCCGACGATGATCTCGGGACGGCTTGCCTTTTGATCGGCGGCTCCGAAACGGGTGGAGCAACGATCACCGCTGCAAACTCCACTGCATCCTTGGGCGCAGGCAGGACCAACTTGCCCTGACGCGCTATTGTTCGCCAGCTCGACAGGTGGTTTGGCTTCAGGCCATGCCGCTCTGCCACTTCATTGACCATCGCGCCGGGTCTCAAGCTCTCCGAAACGATCTGCGCCTTTACCTTATCAGACCAATGCCGATGAACCTCACGTGCAGACTTCCTCGTCGTGAGAACCTCCAATGTACTCTCCCTGGAGAAACTCCCGTTGCTCGTCCATGGAAAGGCGATCACAGATCAGGGCGACGAGGACAACGTGGGAATGAAACACCGGTTACGAACAGGACATCTTTGCCAAAACAGGTGTCTTTGCTTTCATTCGACAATATCGCGCTCGCAAACCGATGAAAGAGAACGAATTTTTCGGGACATGATCGGCAGTGATAGTCATTGGCAGAACACCAATACAATTCAATGGACTGGATCGGTGTTTCGCCGGGCTTACGCTATTTGGGGGGCGTCAGACGCGTTCAATGCCAATCTTCACTTCTCACCGTGCCGATGGAGCAGCGTCAGGCCGAAGACAACAAGCCCCAGCAGCGTGACGACAAACCCTGCCCAGGCGGCGGAGAGAAGACCGTAGCCAGCGCCGACCGCGACACTGCCTGACCAGGCGCCGATGGCATTGGCGACATTGAGAGATGCAAGGTTCATCGCACCCATCAGGCTCGGGGCTTCCGGTGCGAAATTCGTCAGCCGGACCTGGATGGTTGGGATTGCCGCCATCATGGCCGCACCGACGCCGAACATGGCGGGAAAGAACACTGCGGGATTGGCGCCGCCGACCGCCAGCGCAGCCAGGATCAGAAGCGTGCTGCCGAAACCGAGGACGATGCCGCGTGCAGGATAGAGATCGGCAAGCTTGCCACCGTAGATGTTGCCCGCCGTCATGCCGATACCGAACAGCGCCAGTGCGACAGGGATCATTTTAGGTGACAGCTTGACGACGTCGGTGACCAGCGGCGCGATGAAGGTGTAGACGGCGAAGATGCTCGAGATACCGAGAGCCGCGACGATCATCACGCCCCAGACCTGCAGCTTGCGAAGAGAGGAGACTTCCTGGATGACCGGAACCCCATCAAGCGCCTTGGTGCGCGGCACCCATTGGAATATTGCGCCGAAAGCGAGAAGCGAGAAGGCCGCCACGGCAAGATAGGTTTCGCGCCAGCCAATCGTCTGTCCCAGGAACGTTGCGAGAGGCGAACCGGAGATCGTCGCGACGGTCAACCCGGTCATGACGATGGCGAAAGCTTTACCGGCCTGCCCCGGTCCGACGATATAGGAGGCGACGACAGCACCAGCTCCGAAATATGCGCCCTGCGGCATGCCGCTGATGAAGCGAGCTACCATAAAGAAATCGAGGTTCGTTGCCATGGCCGAGAGCACGTTGCCAGCGATGAATAGGCCCATGAGAGCCAGAAGCAGGGTGCGGCGATTGAGGCGGGCTGCGGCGAGGGTCACGAGCGGTGCACCAATGACGACACCAAAAGCGTAGGCGGCGATCGCACTGGTCGCGTCTGGGATGCTGACGCCGAGGCTCTTCGAGAACAGTTGGATGATGCCCATGCTGGCGAATTCCGAAGTTCCAATTGAGAAACTGCCGAGAGCCAATGCCAGCAGGGTCAGATTGCGGGAGCGCGCGCCGTCGGTTGGCGCCGGGACGTAGCTGTTGGCGTGCGAAGCGATTTCCATGATGATGATCCTTTCCAAAACCGTGTGGGGAACAGTCTCTTGCGGAACTCATGTCCGGCTGCGCTGCTCTGAAGATTAGATCTCACATCGGATGCGTGATCAGTAGACAGCGCTTATTCCCAGCATTTGAGAAAGAATTTCACAAAATCCGGCCAACCCTTGTCACAATATTTGAGAGTCTGGCCTACATATCAAGCGATGCATAGGCGGAAGCTTGCTAAGAATTACCGATCTCGGTGAACTCAGATCACAGGTTTGGAAATGGATAACCGCGCAGGCGAAATGATGGTGTTCGTTCGGGTGGTGGAAGCGGGAAGCTTTTCCGAAGCGGCGCGGCTTATGCTGATGACGCCGTCGACGGTCTCGAAGCTGATCGCGCGGCTAGAATCCAGACTGGGGGTGCGATTGATCGAGCGCTCGACGCGGCGATTGGTTCTGACCGAAGAAGGTCAGTTTTACTACGAGCGCAGCCAGGCGATGCTCGCTCAGCTCGATGAGACCGAGCAGCAGATCGCGCACGGAGGAGCAGAGGCCGAAGGCGTTGTCCGCATCACCTCGTCGGTGAGCTTCGGCACGACAGCCGTGGAACCGATCCTGCCGGCGTTTTTCGAAGCCTATCCAAATGTGATCGTCGATCTGTCGCTCTCGGACGAGGTTGTCGATCTCTATCTCGACCGGACGGATATTGCGATCCGTGTCGGCAAGCTTCCCGATTCCAACCTAATGGCGCGCAAGATTGGCGAGACCAAGCGGTGCATCGTCGCTTCACCCGCATATCTGGAACGCCACGGCACGCCGACGACGCCAGAAGAGCTGGTCAACCACAATTGCCTCGGCTTCAATTTCCGCCGCTCAATGCCGGTCTGGCCGATGCGCGAAGGCGGAAGGATCGTCGAGCGCATGCTGAGCGGCTCGCTGCTCGTCAACAATGGCGACACCTTGCGCAGGATGGCAATCGCAGGCGTCGGTATCATCCGGCTTGCTGACTATCATCTGCGCGGACCAATCGAGCGCGGTGAACTGGTCGAGCTTCTGGCGGACAGCGATATCGGCGTCGTGGACGAGGTTCACGCGCTTTATCGTGGCTCACAATTCCTGCCGGCCCGTGTCCGCGCGTTTCTGGACTTCTCAGTTCCCCGGATGCAGAAATTCTTGCAGCCGCGTTAAAAAATCCAGGCCGGCCGAGGCGCTATGGTGTCCCGGCCGGCAGAAGCATTCATGCGTTGGTTCAACCTTCGATCGGAAGCGGAGCTTCCGAATTGACGAGACCGCCATCACGGAGTTCGCGCCAAAAATCCGAAGGGATGGTTTCCCGCAGGGCTGCGCCGTCTTCGGCGATCCGAGCCGGGCGGCTGGCACCCGGAATGACGGCGGCTACGGCCGGGTTGGCCAGCGCGAACTGCAAGCCCGCAGCCTTCATCGAAATGCCGTGGCGATCGGCGATCGCCTTGATCGCGGCGACCTTGGCCAGGATCTCCGGCGTCGCCGACGCGTATTCGAAGTTCGGGCCACCGACAAGTGCGCCGGAGCTATAAGGCCCGCCTGCGACGATCCCAAGGCCACGCTCGGCCATTTGAGGCATCACGCGTTGCAGGGCGCGGTCGTGATCAAGAAGCGAATACCGCCCGGCTAGCAGAAAACCGTCCGGCCGGGGTTCATCCAGCGCCAGCAGCAGCTCGATCGGCTCGACCTTGTTGACACCGAGACCCCAGGCCTTGATGACGCCCTCGTCGCGCATCCGGTCGAGCGCACGGAATGCCCCTTTGCGTGCCTCCTCAAACCTGCCGAGCCATTCGTCACCGTAGAAATCCTGTGCGATGTCATGGACCCAGGCGATATCGATATAGTCGGTCTTGAGACGCTTCAGACTGTCTTCGATCGAGCGATAGGTCGCATCCTCGGTATAGTCGTTAACGATCTTGTTTGGCAGGCCATATTTGAAAACGTCGCCCTTCTCGCCGAGATCGCGGGCGCTGACATCCTCGACCTCGTCCAGGATCAGGCGGCCGACCTTCGTGCTGATGACATACTGATCACGCGGCTTGCCAGCGAGCGCCTTTCCCATACGGATCTCGGCAAGACCGGCGCCATAAAACGGCGCATTGTCATAATAGCGAATGCCGTCTTCCCATGCGGCCTCGACTGTTGCCAGCGCTTCCTGCTCGGGAATATCGCGAAACATATTGCCGAGTGGTGCCGCGCCAAAGCCGAGCTTGCCGGGCAGAATATCCTTGAGAGCCATTGTCCTATCCTTCCGCGTCGATATGGTTGAAACAGGTCTGTTCCTGTTGACCAAGAAGATGGAGAAACCAGCACCACGCCGGTAGCCGGCGGGTGTTCGCAGGATCTTCGAAGGAAATTCACAGATGGCGCTGATGGCCAAGTTGGGGATTCGATAGGAGTTTGGCTCTTCCTCGACATCAGAAGGCGGCGATGAGCCAGCCGATTACAGAAACCGCCATCCGTAATTGGCCTCTTTTCGACTGCTCCCCACAGCAAGTTTGTTGCCCTTACAACAAGACCCGGCTTGAACAAATTGTCCGAATGACTGGGCCATTGGTTCCGAGGCTTTCAAGAGCTTAAGTTGCGGCTAATAGGTGCGGACTGGAAGCAGTGAAAGATGATGGCGAGGTGGTTTTCCCTCACGCGTTAACTAGCTCACGCCGTTTTTCGTCGCGATACAAGGCGCGATAACGCCCAGGCGATTCACCGAGGATGCGGCGGAAGCCGGCTGCAAAAGCACTATCGGACGCGTAGCCAAGCGACTGGGCAATCCGTGGCAGCGGCTCGTTGCCACGCCGCAGCCGGGCGGCCGCAAGCCGCATCCGCCATCCCACGAGATAGTCTATCGGGGATGATCCGACGGTGGTGCGAAATCTTTCGGCAAAGCCGGAGCGGGATTGGCCAGCGAAAGACGCCAGTGCCTCTACTGTCCAGCGACGCGATGGATCAGCGTGGATTGCCCGCAGCGCCGGCGCCAGACGGGCATCCGCAAGGCCCGCGAGCCAGCCGGGATGCTGTGATGTCTGGCGCGCCATATAGGCACGCAGGACATGAATAAACACCAGCCGCAGCAAGTCGTTGCAAGCGATACGAGCGCCCGGAGCGGCATTGTTCCATTCCATATCCAGTTGTTCGAGCAGCCAGCCAATCGGTCCAGTCTCTTCGTGGTCGATCACCATGACAGGCGGCAAGGCGTCGGTCAGGAGTGACCCGTCGACGGTGTCGAGACTGACGCTGCCGCCGAGGAGAACGAAATCCCGACCAACGCCCACCGATACATCGAGATTGCCGCCTGCGAACACCTCTGCCGCCGTCATCGGTTTCACGTCCGGATCGCTGCAAAGCGTAAACGCCTTTCCACTGACCACAAGACAATCGCCGGCTTCAATGCGCAACGGCGCCTCCCCCTGCGAGATCAGCCAGGCACCGCCTTCGCGGATCGCATTAAACTTCAGGTAGCCCGGTGGAGGAAAAGCAACGGACCATGAGCCACCTGCCGCGAAACGCACGGAGAAAAGCGCCTGCGCATCGATGGCGCTGAGCACGTCGGACAGGGGATCCTGAATGTTTTGGACGATCACGACAGAAATCCGGATCCTGCAGGCTGGGGGCTCTGAGAAGCTACCCGATATAGGGGAGGGACACCAGAGCCACAAAATGAAGGAGCAACAACATGTCCGAACAGAAACCAGTTGGATCTCGTTTCAATGGGGCCAGCACGGCACGCGAGGTCACCGAGGGCATTGACCTTTCCGGCAAGACGGCGATTGTCACCGGCGGTTATTCCGGTCTCGGCATTGAGACGACGCGGGCGCTGGCTGGTGCGGGCACTCACGTCATCGTACCGGCCCGAAATCGAGAAAAGGCTGAACGCACGCTCGCCGGTATCGACAATGTTATTATTGAAGCGATGGATCTTGCGGATCCCGCATCGGTTGCCGCCTTTGCCGGCAGAATCGTTGCGGCGGGCATGCCGATCTCAATTCTGGTCAACAGCGCCGGTATCATGGCAACGCCGCTTGCACGCGATCAGGACGGCCACGAAAGCCAGTTCGCCAGCAATCATCTTGGCCATTTCCGGCTGGTTGCAGGTCTGTAGCCGGCTCTTGTCAACGCAGCCGGCGCGCGGGTGACCTCGGTGTCGTCGCGCGGGCATCAAATCAGCCCAGTCGATTTCGACGATATCGATTTAAGGACGCGCTCCTATGACAAGTGGCAGGCCTATGGCCAAGCGAAGACGGCAAATGCTCCGTTCGCGGTGGAACTCGATCGCCGCGGAGCCAAGCTTGGCGTGCAGGCATTTCCTTGCATCCTTGCGTCATCCTGACCGATCTCGCCCGCCATCTTACCGAAGACGAGATCAACTCTTTTGATGTCTACGATGAGAACGGCAATCGTCGGGTAGACCCGGCGCGAGACCTCAAAACGCCGGAACAGGGCGCAGCAACAAGCGTTTGGGCAGCTACGCGACCTAAACTCCACGGTATTGGCGGCGTCTACTGCGAAGATTGCGAAATCGCTCTGCCGCAGGCGGAGACGGATGGGACCAGAGGTGTGGCGCCTTGGGCCATGGATCCACAGGCTGCTGAACGGCTCTGGCTGCTTTCGGAGCATTTAACCGGCTTGCCAGTGGGTGATCGTCGAGGCTGAACGGATATCGGCACACGAGCGCTTTTTGCGGTGTCGGCAGGCGAGGCCTTCGGGCAGTCGATGACATGCTACGTCCAGATGTCACTCGGTATCACGAAGTGATAAAACGGTGGCTCACCTTCATAAAACTACTGACGTGGTCAATGCGGATTATGCCGTCTGTCTGTGGGAGACGGTGACGCGGATAGTCGCATCGCCGGTGTAGTTGGCGCAGCCTGCCGGACCTTTGCGCGGCTCGGCAGGTTACCTCCTTCCGGAGTTTTGCGGGCCCGATCAAGCCTTGGCTGCAACCGGAAGCCTCAATGGCGCCCCGAGGCGGTTGAACGCGTTCATCGCAGCGATCGTGATCGTCAGATCGACGAGCTCCTTCGGTTCGAAAGCGGCGGCGGCGGCGGCATAGGCCTCGTCGGAGGCATGGGTCTGGCTAACATTTGTGACTTCTTCAGCCCAGGCCAGTGCTGCTCGTTCCTGCTCGCTGAACAGGTGAGGCACCTCGTCCCAGACCGGCAGCAGCGTGATTTTGTCGACGGACATCGTCTTGCGCAGATCGCGACTATGCATGTCGATGCAATGGGCGCAGCCGTTAATCTGCGACACGCGCAGGAAGACGAGATGAATAAGCTCTTCGGGCAGGTTCGTTTTCTTCGTGACGTAATGATGGACTCCGGAGAGCGCCTTTGCGCCGTCGGGAGCGACTTCGGACCAGTTCACGCGGGGCATATCGTTTTCCTTTCTGGTGGACGCGGTTCTCCGTTCGCCGGGGAAACCGTCGTTGCTTGTGAAGTAGCTGAAGGGGGAAGTCTGGTAGGTAGCGCTACGGCTTCCGCTGCGTCGTCAGGGCAGTGTCATCGGTGTCTATGACGAAGACGGCGAGCACCTTCGCCGGTTCGGTCTTGCTGGCATTGGCGCTAACGTCATGGCGGTCGCCCGGCAGCTCGGTGAAGTTCTGGCCGGCGGTAAAGGTTTTCGGTTCGCCACCGTTCACGGCGCTTAGGATTGTGCCTTCGAGGACAGTTGCGTAGATCAACGCGGACTTTGCATGCGTGGGGGCGGAACTGTAGCCGCCGGGGCGGTATTCAACGAAGACGCCCTTCATGCTCTTGCCGGGGACGTCCGGGAGGGGCGCTCGTAAACCAGCGTCACCTTGGCGTCCTTCGTGTCGTATGCAAGTGCAGGCTTGGCGACGTCATGAGTGGAAGCTGTGGCCAAAGAGACCGCAAGTGCCGTAGCGGCATAGAGGATGGTTTTCATCATTCTTTCCTTCCTATGTTCTGAGCCACTCGGCAATCGTGATCGTGCCCTTGATGTACTCTCCGCCGGGGACCAATGAGCCGGTGACCACGGGAGCGCCGAAGTAGTCGACGGCCGCGTCGGCTTTGACTGGACGAGCGTCGCCCTTGGCATCGAGATAGGTGCGGATAAAGGATTTGAATGGTGCCAGTTCAGGGTCGGCAAGATCGACGGATCCGTTTTTCGGTTCGCCGAGCGCGGCTTCCACCAAAGCCGCGGCGACATCGTCGGCCGCGATCGGTTGGAAGTCAATGTCCGGCACTTTCACCGCGCCGTCGGCTGCATAGGCGCCGTTTAGGGTTTCGATAAACTCATGGAACTGCGTTGCCCGGACGATGGTAAAGGCCTGGCCCGAGGACGCGACGGCCTCTTCCTGCGCCAGCTTTCCTGCCATGTAAGGATTGGCCGCAAGCTGGTCGGCATTAACGATCGAGAGGACGACGTGATGGCGCACGCTCGCGGCTCGTTCGGCGCTCGTCAAGTTCCGGCTGGACGTCCCGAAGAAGTCGGTGATGGCGTCCTTGTCGAAGGACATCATGTTCGACACGTCGATGACGGCGTCGGCGTCCGTGAGGGCGGCTTCCAGTCCTTCTCCCGTATAGGCGTTGATGCCGTTGCGTGAGCTTGCAACGACCGCTTCATGGCCGGCGTCCTGCAGCAGCTTCACTGCCTTCGAGCCGATCAGGCCCGTGCCGCCGATGACGACGACCTTCTTCATCTTGGTCATGGGTGCTTTCTCCTATGACGAGGCGCGATTGCCTGTCTTGCGTTCGTGGAGTTCCAGGAAGGCGCATCCGCGGGCGGCGATACCGCCGTCGTCGTCTGCGCCGAGATCCGCCAGAAGGTCCGCGACGGACACCTTGGCGAGTTCTGCGCGATAGGCTTTCTCAGCGTTCAGCATCGCGGCGTTGATCTGGCAGGGCTTGGTGAAGTAGCGCTGCGGCAGAGGGTTCGGTCCCCGCTGACGGATCTCGGCACAGCGGAAGGCCGGAGCCGGTCCCTCGATTGCCAGGACGATGTCGAGAAGGCTAATATCCCTCGACGCCTTAGCCAGCCGATATCCACCCTTTGGACCCGGCGTCGTTGCGACGACCCCGGCGCCCGACAGCGCCTGCAGATGCTTCAAAAGATAGCTCGTCGATACACCGTGGAGTTCGGCGAGTGCTGCTGCAGACAGCACGCCGTCTTCCGAAAGCCCAGCCAGGAATGCCGTGCAGTGGATGGCTTGCTCTACGCCTTCGCTCAGTTTCATGGTGCATCTCCAAATCGTAGATATAAATTATCCATGATTAGTTTCGATATCAATCCCGGATTCGTGGGTCTGAAGTCTGAAATGAGATCAGGAAACGGACCTCCGGCGGCCGGGCGCTTCGTCATAGTGTTGGTTATCTGTTCGCAAATTCTCGGGCGGCTTGAATAAACGCACTGAATGCAGCTGGCGGGTTCTTCCTTCCGGGATAGTACAGCGCCAGAGGAGCCAGCGTCGGCGTCCAGTCCTCCAGGACGCGCACAAGCCTGCCCGCCGCAATTTCCTCGCGCACGTCCGGCTCCATGACATATCCGAGGCCGACCCCGTTTTGCGCCGCAATATTGACCAGGCTTGGCTCGTCCAACGTTATCGAACCCTGAACGTCGATCTGGACGGCGTTCCCGTCCTTCTCAAATTTCCATCGGAAGAGCGCGTTGTTCGGAAGACGGGCGCGGATGCAGCGAAACCGGTAGAGGTCGGTTGGTACCATCGGCGTGCCATGGTTGCGAAGGAATTCTGGCGACGCGACGACCGCATTGCTGCGCGTCAGGCCTAGAGGCACGGCGATCATATCAGCCGGGACCAGGTCAGCGGGCCTGAGGCCAAGGTCGAAACCGGCCGCGACGATATCGACAATCCGTCCCTCTGTGACCATGTCGACATGCACCTGGGGATAACGCTGCAAGAAGGAGAGGATTAGCGGCTCCATCACTTCCCGAGCTGCCGTCGCAAACGCGTTGATGCGTAGCGTGCCGGTCGGAATTTCCTGAAGGGACTGAGCGGCGAGCATCGCATCGTGGATGTCGGTCATCGCTGGGCCGACCCGTTCGACGAAGGTCTTTCCCGCATCGGTCAGCGAGACGCTTCTCGTTGTCCGGTTGAACAGGCGGATGCCGAGGCGCTGTTCGAGTTTTGCGATGGAATTGCTCAACGCTGTCGTTGAAATCCCGAGATCGAGGGCGGCGGCTCTGAAGGAGCCCAGGCGGGCGATGCTAAGAACGGCATCAAGGTCAGCAAGAACGGATCGAGTCATTGTCCCTCTTTTCGTGATGTTGCATCCTCTTTTATCCCGCTTATCCAGTCAATGAGATTGATCTACCTGTCAGTCAGCCGATCTCGAAGGGAGATCGAACAAGAGCCGGATGGCTCAGACAGGACCGGGAGAAATCGAATGACAATCAAACTACCCAAAGCAATCGAAGCCTATTTCGAGGCAGACCGGACTGGCAGCCCGAATGCGATCGCGGCCACATTCGCTGAGAACGGGGTCGTCAAGGACAAGGGGAAGACGCATAAGGGGCGCGAAGCCATTCGCGCGTGGATGGCTGATGAGGCGCAGCAATACAGCTACACCATCGAGCCCTTCTTGATCGCCACCGAGAACGGAAAGACCCAGGTAACGGCGCACGCGGCTGGCGACTTTCCAGGCAGCCCGATCGATCTGCGGTTCTTCTTTGTCCTTGCAAACGACAAGGTCGCCGAACTGGAGATCACCGTATGACACAGTTTTTCGACCTAAAGGACCGTCGCGCCTTGATCACCGGTGGGACTTCGGGTGCAGGCGCTGCAACCGTGGCGTTGTTCAAGGAGCTCGGCGCCCGCGTGCTGACCACGGCCCGCAAGAAGCCGGAGGACTTCTCCGGCGCGACGTTCGTCGAAGCCGATCTGACGACCGTGGATGGCGTCCGAACCGTCGTTGACGCCGTCCACCGGGGGCTTGGAGGGCTCGATATCCTTGTAAACGTGCTGGGCGGCTCTTCGGCCCCTTCGGGCGGTTTTGCAGCGCTGACCGACGAAGAGTGGGAAAAGGAGTTCAACCTCAACTTCTTCCCGGCAGTCAGGCTGGATCGTGCTCTAATCCCCGGCATGGTTGCCCAGGGAAGTGGGGTCGTCATTCACGTGACCTCGATCCAGAGAAACCTCCCGCTACCGGAAGCGACGACTGGCTACGCTTCAGCCAAGGGCGCGCTTAACACCTACAGCAAGAGCATCTCCAAGGAGGTTTCTCCGAAAGGTGTGCGGGTGGTGCGGGTTTCGCCCGGCTGGATCGCCGATCCAGGCGCAAACGGTCTGGCCTTGCGCATCGCCGAGCAAGCCGGCATCGAGTACGATGCCGCAGTGCAGGTGATCATGAACTCGCTCGGTGGCATACCGCTCGGGCGGCCGGCAAAACCGGAAGAGGTCGCCGACCTCATCGCGTTCCTGGCTTCGGACCGCGCGTCGTCCATCACAGGGACTGAACACGTGATCGACGGCGGGACTGTCCCGACCGCTTGATCTCGCCATCAAATGTTCGCGCAGATCGGCGGGTGCGTCCCACCAGCCGGTCTGCGAGTCGATCTCGCCATGAACACGTGCACGTCTTGTTCTCCTACCGTTTCGTGGTTGGAAAACGGGGCCAATATACTAGGGTCAGGACCTATTAATTTGCAATGAGGCAAGGGGTGTGATTGAGGATGGCAAAGGAATTTGCCATGTCTCA
>NZ_JBHFEI010000024.1:0-32706 GCF_041928815.1 Ensifer soli
TGAGACATGGCAAATTCCTTTGCCATCCTCAATCACACCCCTTGCCTCATTGCAAATTAATAGGTCCTGACCCTAGTGATGTAACTTCAGGTGTTCGTGGAAAATCTCAAAGGCGGCCTCACCGGACGCTTACTTTCTATCCACGCCCGCGCGAAGCGGGCGACCCGTCACCAGCGCCACCCGCACCTCCGCATCGGTGTTTCTATCGACGCCCGCGCGAAGCGGGCGACTGGATGGCGCACCGATTGCCCGTCGCGGGGCCTGTTTCTATCCACGCCCGCGCGAAGCGGGCGACACCGCCGCCGATGGCGCTCAGTCGGAGCGCGCCGGTTTCTATCCACGCCCCCGCTAAGCGGGCGACTGGAGATCTACGCCCAGGTGACCACGGGGCTCGACGTTTCTATCCACGCCCGCGCGAAGCGGGCGACGAGCGGCGCTTTGCGGAGTCGATATACTCAATGGCGTTTCTATCCACGCCCGTGCGAAGCGGGCGACGAGCAGCGCCGGCGCGGTTTTGCCCCGGCTGCGAAGTTTCTATCCACGCCCGCGCGAAGCGGGCGACGACCGCCGCCGATGGCGCTCAGGCGCAGTGCGCCGGTTTCTATCCACGCCCGCGCGAAGCGGGCGACGGGCAGGCCCGGCATGATCTCGACCTTCTTTTGCTCGTTTCTATCCACGCCCGCGCGAAGCGGGCGACCCGATATAGCGGATCAGCGCGTTCTCGATCTTGAGGTTTCTATCCACGCCCGCGCGAAGCGGGCGACCTTCCGGGGCGGGGCGCGTGCTGATCACCGGGCCGGTTTCTATCCACGCCCGCGCGAAGCGGGCGACGCGTTGCGGGTGCCCACTCGCCCCATTGCTTAAAGTTTCTATCCACGCCCGCGCGAAGCGGGCGACCTCCGAAGGACGGGACGGTGGTTGACCTTTGGCTGTTTCTATCCACGCCCGCGCGAAGCGGGCGACGTGTCACTGCCGATCCGGTTTTCGATCCCCTGCTGTTTCTATCCACGCCCGCGCGAAGCGGGCGACTGACTGCCTCCATTGGCCGGACGACGTGCTTTGGTTTCTATCCACGCCCGCGCGAAGCGGGCGACCCAGACTTGCCCGTAGGGATAGGTCGCCGCGCCCGGTTTCTATCCACGCCCGCGCGAAGCGGGCGACCATCGGCCGCCGTCTATGCCTGGGATGCGGCGACCGTTTCTATCCACGCCCGCGCGAAGCGGGCGACGCTCCGCGAGGAGTTTTTGGGCGCCCTCCTCCGTAGTTTCTATCCACGCCCGCGCGAAGCGGGCGACGCCGCGCGTCCAGCTCTTCATCAATCGGGTCGCGTTTCTATCCACGCCCGCGCGAAGCGGGCGACGCTCCCCGACATCGTCGTCCTCAATGTCGGCATGTTTCTATCCACGCCCGCGCGAAGCGGGCGACGACCGGATTGCCCGTCATCCGACGAGATCGGCCGGTTTCTATCCACGCCCGCGCGAAGCGGGCGACGCAGGCGGACGTTGAGGGCGAGGAGGTCGGCGGCGTTTCTATCCACGCCCGCGCGAAGCGGGCGACCTACATGCTGATGGCGGACGGCGAGGCCTCGGCCGTTTCTATCCACGCCCGCGCGAAGCGGGCGACGTGCTCAATGTGACGCGGCGCTGTGCGGCGGCGGCGTTTCTATCCACGCCCGCGCGAAGCGGGCGACGGTCCGACCGCAAGCAGCAATACAGCAAGGCCGAGTTTCTATCCACGCCCGCGCGAAGCGGGCGACGCGCGTTGCCGCGCCCGTCAGGTGGTGGGGGTTAGTTTCTATCCACGCCCGCGCGAAGCGGGCGACCCAGATCCGCCGCCGGCGCCGCCGGGGCCGGTGGGTTTCTATCCACGCCCGCGCGAAGCGGGCGACAAATCTGTGGCGATCGTGGTGTCCTCGGGCAAAGTTTCTATCCACGCCCGCGCGAAGCGGGCGACGTCGCTCCCGGACATCGTCCTCCTCAACGTCGGGATGTTTCTATCCACGCCCGCGCGAAGCGGGCGACAGTCCACCCCATAAACCATCGCAGGCGTTGGCGAAAGCGCCCGTGAAACGCGGACATGTCGCTGTCTCGCGCCCTTTCTCCTTGCCAGAGGCGGAAGCGGCCCCGGAGATGCAATCGTTTCAAGAGGAAAGGCGGAGTGCGAACCGGCCGGGATTTTGCGGCACGCTTGGGGTTCGCGCGGGCGGCGCCCATACCGGATCCCCGATCGATCGCGATCAGACGATCAGTGTCCCGCCGAGATCCGCCGCGGGCTTGGCGCCGACATGCTCCACCTTCCGCTGCCAGTTGGAGCCGAGATAATAGTAACGCAGGCTGTCGCACTCCGGACGGATGATCGATTCGAGCCGTGCCTTCAGCCGCGTCCACTGGGCCGGGTCGACCTCGATCTCGAAGACGGAGAACTGGACCCGCTGGCCGACATCGCGGCAAGCCTTGGCGACCGCGCGAAGACGGGCGGCGCCGTTGGCCTCGGTCGTGCTCACATCATAGGTGACGAGAACGAGCATCACGCCTCCTATTTCCAGAACCAGGGCGGATAGGCGTCGAGATCGCCGCGCAGATGGCGGGCGAGCATCTGGGCCTGAAGGAAGGGGACGAGACCGAGCGGTGCCTTCTCGTCGAGAAAGGGATGCAGCCGCTCGTCCTTCTTGCGCTCCTGCCAGGCGGTCAGCACCGTCTTGCGTGCCTCGTCGGACATCATCACCGCCCCGCCCTCGCGCGTTTCGAAATCGCCGGCGCGAAGCTGGCGCCGGTTGATCAGCGACAGCGCCAGCCGATCGGCAAGCACCGGGCGCAACTCCTCCATCAGGTCGAGGGCCAGCGACGGCCGCCCCGGCCGGTCGCGGTGCAGGAAGCCGACCGCCGGATCAAGCCCGACGCTCTCGCAGGCGCTGCGGCAGTCATGGGTCAGAAGCGTATACAGGAAGGAGAGGAGCGCATTCACCGGATCGAGCGGCGGGCGACGCGAGCGGACCGTCCAGCGCATCTGCGGATCGGGCGCGCGGATCAGGTGGGAGAAGACCGAGAAGTAGAGGTTGGCCGCCTCGCCCTCCGAACCGCGCAGCGCGTCCAGCGTCGCATCGGCACGCTCGATACGCCGGACAATGCGGGCAAGGCGGTCGGTGACGGCGAGGATCGCCGCACGATCGGCCTCGCCATAGGCGTCGCCATAGTCGCGCAATGCCCGCATCAGCACGGAGCGCTGGTTCGCCACCTTGCCGATCAGCATCGAACGGACGATCTCCTCGGGGGCGTCGGCCATGCGGTATTGCGCCCGGCGCAACAGGACATTGCCGCTGACCGGGCCTTCGACGCGCGCCTGGAACCGGCCATTGCGTTCGAGAAACACGATCGCGATGCCGGCGCCGGCGCAGGCGCCGATCAGGGCCGGAGAGATAAAGATCGGTCCGAAGAGGGCGACGGATGCCAGCATGTGCAAGGGCACGCGCGCCCGCTCCGTGCCCTCGACCTCGGCGACGAGATTCTCGCCGTCCTTGCGCAGCGCCGCGTTCTCGGTGGTGACATAGAGCGTGTTGAGCAGCGTCTTCATGGCACGGCGTCGTCGGAAAGCAGGCGGTCGACCATGCGGGTGCGCCAGGCGCGGGCGGGCTTTGCCACCGCATCCGGCCGGCAGAGGTCGATCAGCGAGCAGGCGCGACAGCGCTCGCGGCGAAGGGTCGGCGGCGGCGTGACGGCGCTGCGAAGGACATCGGCAAGGGCCGCGATCGTCTCCTCCGTCAGCGCGCGAAGGGCGTCGTCGAACGGGACCACCTGCCGGCGCTTCGTCTCGGCGTAAAAGAGCGCCCCTTGCGGGACGGCGCGGCCGGTCATCTCCTCGAGGCAGAGCGCCTGGGCACAGAGCTGCACCTCGTCGGCGCGGTGGAGTTTTGCCTTGCCGCGCTTGTATTCGACGGGGAAAGCCGTCTCACCGTCGCTCGACCGGTGGAACTCCACCAGATCGGCGACGCCGGCGATGTTGAGCCGGCGGCTCGCGAGCGGCAGCGCCATATCACGCGGCGGACGCCGCGCCCCGTTCGCGCGCCGCCCTTGTCGGCCACCTGATGCAGCACCTGGCCTTCGGCCGTGAAGCGGTTTTCCGCCCAGACCCGCTCCAGATGGATCAGCGCCGCCTGGCGCAGGCAGTAGACGGCGTGCTGGAGGGCGGACAGCGGGATCGGCTCGGCTTCCTGTCCCTCCGCACCCTCCATGGTCACAGTTTCTCGATGATCTCGACGCCGGCGGGGAGGTTTTCCCTGTCGATGGCGACGGTGTAGTCGGTGAACCGGCGCGCCGGCGGCAGGTTGTCGAGCCGTATGTCGATCTCCCGGAACGCCCCGTCGACGGTCCGGCCGATCCGGACACGATCGAACAGCACGCCGGCGGGTGCATTGCCGAGCGGATTCTCATGCTTGAAAACGATCAGCTTGCGCGTGGTCATCTCGCCGCGCGCAGCTGAGCGATCATGCTCGAACATCGTCGTCAGCGCTTCGAAGAGAAGAGCGAGATCCGCTTCGGAAAAGCCGGTACGCTCTGCGAATTTCGCCGAGATGAAGCCATGCGCAACGTAAAGGCCGTAGGGGACGATGTGCTTGCGGCCCATGGTGCGGTTGTCGGTGCGCTCATTGGCATCGCTGCCCTCGACCTTCTGTTTTTTCTCCGCCTCGTTGGTCGCGGCCATGCGGGTGATGGAAATCTCGACAGGAACGATCGGCTCGACGGACGTCGCGAAGGTGAGCTGCACCGGCCCCTTCACCTGGCCCGCATTGATGCCGGTCGACATGACCGCGCCGAACGTGCGGACATCGAAGAAATTGCGGCACATGAAATCGCGCAGCCTGACGGCTTCCGCGTCGTCCTTCGGGTTCAGCGACTTGTCCTTGTCGACCTTCGGATCGCCGGGACGCAGGGCCTTGTACGCCTGCCGGTGCTTCTCATTGAGGATCGCACCTTCCTGGACATAGATGTGGAAGCCCTCCTGCCCTTCTCGCGCGAGTTCGACATAGTTGCGGATCTTGCGCTTCAGGCTGACGTCGGACACGAGACCGTGATTGGTTTCGGGATCGAGGCGGGGCAGGTTTCCGGCATCCGGGTCGCCGTTCGGATTGCCGTTGGTGACGTCGAAGACGAGAACGAAATCATACCGGTTGGAAAGCGTGGTCATTCTGCGGTCTCCCTTTTCTCGTCCGTGTCGGCGGTCTTGCGTGATTTGAAGAAGTCGCTGTGCTGGTGGTGATATCCGAGGCCGAACAGGGCCTGCTCCCGAGCGGAGAAGGACGCCGGATAGGGATCGGCGCCCGGTTCCATCAGGTCCATGATCTCCTCCTGCAGGCGGACGAGATTGACCTGGCGGCCGCGGCTCTGCTTGCCGAGCTTCGACAGATGATTGGCCGAACCGCTGTCGAGCAGCGAAAACACCTTGCGCGGCGTCGCGGACGCCGATGCGTAGAACTTGTCCTTGATCGTCGCATTGACGTTTCCGCCAAGGGCCGCGCGCTGGATTTCCTCATAGACGGCGAAAAGCCGCCCGAGCACATATCCCTTGTTGCGTTCCTCCGGGTCGAGCGCCACGGGAACCTCCATCCTGTAGTTTCGGGTCAAGACTGCCTTCAGTATTCCGGCGCGCAGCGCATTGATCGTACCGTCGGCGCGGATGCGCATCAGCGTGGTCGAGAGCAGCGTCAGCGGATAGGTCGTGCCGGAGAGGATCGCGCGCATCCAGTCGCCGGCGAGATTGGGCGGGACATTCTCGCGCTTGCCGAGCACGGCCAGTTCGGCGAGATAGCGCCAGAGCGGCGGGTAGCCGCCGCGCGGCGGCGGCTCGACCCGCATATCGCTGACAAACCTCTGGTAGCGCTCCGTCAGCGTGCCGAAGTCGTCTTCGAAGAAGAAGCGGATCGACAGGCGCGCGGCGTTCGGTGCAAGACCAAGCACATGGAAGCGGACATTTTGGGCCAGCCCCGGCGCCACGTCCGTCAGGTGATCGCCCTGCCGGATACGCTGGAGCTGCACGCCGATCGTTTTGACCGCCTCGGCATCGTCGGCATCCGCGCCGACGAAGGCCGCAAACAGGCTTTCGGCAACCGCCTCGTCTTCCACGCGGCCGGCCTGCGCCCAGAAGACCGTCGAGGCATCACCGATCTGGACGCGGTGGCCGCTGTCGCGCTCCAGGAACCGGTTCAGGGCAGTGGTATATTTTGCCGCCGCCAATTCCGAGACAGGGGCGTTGGTCCCCTGTTCATGGCCATAGGAGGTAAAGGCGTCCAGATTGAAGGAGACAAGCGCAGCACCCGAGGATTGCGCGCCCCAGACACCTTTGATTGAAGGGTGCAATCGCGCGACCGGTGCCATTTCCCCTGTCACGAGACAGGCCCGTAATCCCTTTTCATCTGCGGTGGAATGACGCTCCCAGAGCAATTTCGCGGCTTCCCGCTGGTGCAGCCACCGCTCCCGCCGCTCGCGCTCCAGCGCGAAAATGACGTTCTGGTCCCTCATCTCCTCCGGCCAAGACGGCCCGGCAAACTGTTCGGGCGTCCAACCCTGAAGGAACAGCCGCAGCGCGTCGAGGCCCGCATCGTTCGTTCCCTCGAGCGCGTCCAGATGCCGCTTGACGAAGGCGGCGTGCTCGTCGGCCGTGCGCCGCCCCTCCCCGGCGGTCACGCCGAGCACATAGGACGTCTTGTCCCAGAGGAAATTCGGCGCGATGCCGGCCGTCCGCTTCACCGGCTGCGGCACCAGCATCATCTTTGGCTGCCTCTTCCTCCCCTCGCCCTCGCGGAGATCGACCACGTCGAAGACGCTGCCGTCGTCGTTCAGCGAAATCACGAAGCCGATCTTTTCCGTCGAATAGCCGAAGGGCGGGGCATCCGGCAGGCGGTCATAGGCGCTGACCAGCGAGGAGAGGATGCTCATCGCAGGATCTCCCGCGACTGCGGCGGCGGGACCTTGACCACCCCGTCCCTCAATGTCGCCCGGAAGAACATCGACGGCCGGTCCTTGGCTCCGTGATCGATGTCGAAGAGCATCAGCCCGAGATCGCGCGGCGTACCGAAGCCGAGATCGGCGCTGCGGTGCTCCTCATCCGCCATCGGCATCGGCGCGGCGGGATCGACCAGCTCGAAATGGGCGGCGAATTCCCGTGTGCCGAGGCAGGGCTGGTGGAAGCATTGGCCGCGGACGGCGCGGCGGCGGAAGACATCGAGATGCTTGCCCTCGTTGTCGTCCGGCCCGGCCTTCTCCGTCAGCTCGAAATGCGCCTCGATCACATAGGCCGGACGGACCAGCACGGTCGCGGCACGCTGCTGGCGGTCCTCGTCGACGAGAAGCTGGAGATCGGCGAGATCGCCGCGCTTCATCGCGCTTTTGATCTTGCCGGCCGGCGCCTTGCCGCCCACCTCGTTGCGGCGGATCGACTGGAAACGGATCGGTTTCAGCACATGGATCGCGTCGACGACCCAGCGGATCGCCGGCTTCCAGTGGATCGCTTCGAGGATGCCGCGCGCGGCCGACGGCGTCGGCACGTCGTAGCTGACACGTTCCACCTTGAGCTCGGGCCGCGTGAAGCAGGCATAGTCGCCCGATACCTTCAACCTGATGCCGAAAGCCACGGTTTTCTCCTTCGATCAAAAAAGAGATGCACGCCCGTCGCCGGAAAGGGCGATCAGATGATCGAGTTCTCGACCGCAAGATAGGCGGCATCCTCCCACAACAGGCCGATCTCCGGCCTGTAGAGGCTCATGGTCTTCAAGATTGCGAACTGGTCCCCCCAGAGGTCCGGCCGCACGAAGCCGACGTGACCGTTGTCGATCAGCATCTGCCGCGCCTGAACCGGAACCTGCACGAGGTAAGCCTGCAATTTCCGCGCGATTCGTCCAGCGGAAATTCCACCGGAGCCAAGCGCGCGGACGGCCTTCTCAGCGATGGCGTCGCCGGGCACGATGACCGGCACCATCGTGCTTTCGATCATGCGGAACCGTTCGCCCACGGTCCGGAAGGAGAAATCCGTGCCCTGCCCGGTCAGCACGAAATGATCGAGGATGCCCTTGCCCTCGACGCGGCGGTCGAGCCCGTCGCGGCCGACCCGCCAGTAGACCTCGCCGAAGTAATCCTCGATCGCGGGCAGCGACTGGAGGTCCTCCTGCCGTTTCAGCACGCGCTGCATGTCCGAAACGAGGCCCCGGATCTCCGAGGGCGGCGGGTAGGCGCTCGCGGAAAACACGGTGACGATGCTCTCTTCCAGCGGGCGCCTTCCCTCGCGGTTGACGCGGCCGGCGGCCTGGATGATCTGGTCGAGGCCGGCCTCGGCGCGCCAGGCCTTCGGGAAATCGACGTCGACGCCGGCCTCGATCAGGCTGGTGGCGATCACCCGGCAGGGAGTGCCGGCGGCAAGACGGGCGCGGACATCGGCGAGGATCTGGCGCCGGTGCGCCGCATATTGCCGGGTCGTCAGGTGGATCAGGCCGTCGAGGCCGGCGGCGTCGGCCTGCGTGTAGAGATCGAGCGCATGCCGGCGGCTGTTGACGATCACCAGCGCCTGCGGCTCCCCGGAAAGGGCGGCGATGAGGGCGTCGTTGTCCATCTCCCCGGCCTGGACGATGCGGGTGCGCCGCAGGGCCGCGAACAGGCCTTGCGGATCCGGCGCCAGTTCGCGTCCCTCCAGCGCCAGCCCGCCCTTCAGCTTGCGCCGGTCGAGCGCCGGCTGCGTCGCCGTGCAGAGCACGATGCTGCAGCCGTAGTTCAGCGCCAGCTCGTCGAGCATGCGCAGCACCGGCAGCAGCAGATGCCGCGGCAGCGTCTGCGCCTCGTCGAGGATGATGACGGAATTGGCGATGTTGTGCACCTTGCGCGCCCGCGACGTGCGCGCGGAAAACAGGCTTTCGAACAGCTGGACATTGGTGGTGACCACGACCGGCGCCGCCCAGTCCTCCATCGCAAGCCGGAGCTTGTCGCGGCTCTTCCAGCCGTCCTCGCGGTCGAGCGTGTCGTCGTCGATGGCGGAATGGTGCTCGAGGACGTTGTCGTCACCCAGAATGGCGCGAAAGATCGCCGCCGTCTGGTCGATGATCGAGGTGAAGGGGATGGCATAGATGATGCGCGTATGGCCGCATGCCTTGGCATGGTCGAGCGCGAAGGCGAGCGAGGCGAGCGTCTTGCCGCCGCCGGTCGGCACCGTCAGCGTGAAAAGGCCTCGTCCCTCCGTCGCCCGCGCGCGGACATGGGAGAGGACATCGCGCCGGAGCCGGTTGAGATCGGTCTCGGCCGCGCCCATCGCCGCCATGTGCGCGTCGAAGCGGCGCAGGAATTCCGGCAGGCTCGCCTGCAGTTCCGGCCAGTCGCGATCGGCCGTGCGGCCGTCGAGCGCCTGGTAGAAGGCCTCCGTATCCTTGAAATCCGCGTCGACGAGGCAGGAGAACAGCATCCGCGCGATCATCGAGAACTGGAAGGCCGCGACCTGCCGGTCCTGCCTGTCGAAGCGCGAGATGAAGGAGGGCACCAGACCCTCCGCCGATGGCGCCAGCTCGGTCTTCCAGATCTCGTCCACGGGAAGGATCTCGCCCGCCAGCCGGCGCTTCAGGCAGGAGGGCGACGGCGTGTGCCAGTCCGGCAGGCCGGTGTGGTGACCCGCGACGCAATAGGCGAGAAGCTCGGCGATGCTCTTGTCGAGGCCGCGGGCGAAATCGCCCGTCAGCAGACGGGCGCCAGCCGTCGAATGATCGACGCGGATATCCGCCCCCTCGAGGCGGCGCTGGAATTCGGGCGTATACTTCCCGAGATCATGCAGCAATCCGAGGAGATGGGCCGCCTTTTCCAGCCCGAAGGCCGAGGCCATCGCGGCGGCGAGCCGGGCGACGGCGATCGCGTGGTCGTCGAGACGCTGCCAGTCACTCCGGTCGGGCTCCACGCCCGGAATGGCCATAATAGCTCCTGCCGTTCTTGCTCATGCTTTCCTCCCGAGCCATCCCACAATCACGACCCGCAGAATACACACGAAAATTGCATTTTCAACGAGTAAATACAACTTTTAGTATTTTTTGATCGCTTTGCGTGTATCGGGGAGAGGCTCCCGGCGGGCCGCCGCCCGGCAAACCTCCCGTGCCGGACATCCCCGGCTGCATCGCAGCCGCCGCCGGGTCCGACCGGCTTTGCATCCGGGTCGCTGTCCTGATAGACCGTCCATCCGCCTATCATGCCGTCCGGCGTCGGCGATCCGCCGTCGCGCAACAGGGAAGAGATCCGACCATGACCTACCAAGCCGCCGCCGACCGTTATGACGACGACAAGGGCCGCTATCGCCGCGTCGGGCGAAGCGGTCTGATGCTTCCGGCACTCTCCTTCGGGCTCTGGCACAATTTCGGCGACACGACGCCGATCGAGCGCCAGCGGTCGATCCTGTTCAAGGCCTTCGATCTTGGCATCACCCATTTCGACCTCGCCAACAATTACGGCCCGCCCTATGGCAGCGCCGAGATCAACTTCGGCCGGGTGCTGAAGGAGGATCTCGCCGCCTATCGCGACGAGCTGATCATTTCGAGCAAGGCCGGCTGGGACATGTGGCCAGGCCCCTACGGCCAGGGCGGCGGATCGCGCAAATACGTGCTCGCCAGCCTCGACCAGAGCCTGAAGCGTCTCGGCGTCGACTATGTCGACATCTTCTATTCGCATCGTTTCGACGCGGACACGCCGCTCGAGGAGACGGCCGGCGCGCTCGCCACCGCCGTCGAACAGGGCAAGGCGCTCTATGTCGGCGTCTCGTCCTATTCAGGCGCGAAAACGCGGGAAATCGCGGCGCTGCTCGCCGAGCGCAACATTCCGCTGCTCATCAACCAGCCGGCCTACAACATGCTCAACCGCTGGATCGAGAAGGATCTTCTCGACGCCTGCGCCGAGACCGGCACCGGCATCATCGCCTTCACCGCGCTCGCCCAGGGTCTGCTCAGCAACAAATACCTGAACGGCATCCCGCAGGACGCGCGCATCAACCGGCCGGGCGGCGGCTCGCTGCCCGCCTCCCACCTCAGCGACGCCAATCTCGCCCGCGTGCGCGCGCTGAACGACATCGCCGCGCGGCGCGGCCAGACGCTGGCGCAGATGGCGCTCGCCTGGGTGCTGCGCGACCCGCGCGTGACCTCGACGCTGATCGGCGCCAGCACGCCGGAACAGGTGGTCGAGAACGTGGCGGCGCTCGACAATCTGGCATTTTCGGCAGACGAACTGGCCGAGATCGATCGTTACGCCGTGGAAGGCGACATCAACCTCTGGGACAAGCCGTCGCACGACCAGGCGATCACGTCGATCTGACAGGAAAGGCCGCCGGGGATTCCCGGCGGCCGTTCCATGACACTCCGTTGCATGGCACTTGCGACATCGCCCGCCATCCCCGGCGGGCGACGGGCGTTCCGGCTCAGTTTCCGGCCGGAACGCCGATGCGCCACTGGTAGGGCGGCGGCGTGCCATTGACGGCATAATCGCCGACGATGCGGTCCTTGTAGATGCGCGGATTGTGCGACGACAGGGTGCGGGCGTTGCGCCAGAAGCGGTCGAGCGCGAGCGGCTTGCGCGTCGCCGAGGCGCCGAGCGTGTCGAAGGCGATCGTCGAGGCGTCGAGGATCAGGTCGCTGACGATGTTCAGCGCCTGCGAAGTCTCGAGCTCGGCGATGGCGTTGGCTTTCTCCTCGGCCTCGGCATCGTCCTCGAAGCGGGCGAGATGGGCGCGCTCGATGGCGCGGCCGACCTGAAGCACGATCGCGCCCGCCGCATAGGCATTGCTGCGGATGCGGCCGACCACCTGCAGAACCTGCGGATCCTGGCTGGAACGCGGGCCGGCGGCGTTCGAATAGTTGCGCGTGCGCTTGGCGACGGCCTCGGCGACCTCGCGCGTCAGCGCCCGGCCGATGCCGGCGAGCGTCGCCAGATGCACGGCCTGGTAGAAGGCAGCACCGTAGCGGAATTTTTCCGCGTCGACGACGATGTCGGCCGGATCGACCGCGACATCGGTCAGCGTCGTCGTGCCGCTCGCCGTCAGCGTCTGGCCGAAACCGTCCCAGTCGTCGATGACGTTGACGCCGGGATCGTCGCGCCGCACCTGCAGCACGACGCCCTCGCCTTCAAGCCCGGTGGCGCCGACATCGATCCAGTCGGCGAAGAGCGAGCCGGTCGTGTAGTATTTCGCTCCGTTGACGACGAGCTTTCCGTCCTTTTCCGAGACGCGCGTCGAGAAGGCGTCCTGGCTGGCCGTGCCGATCTCGGTCCAGGCGTTGCCGGCGATCTCGCCCGCCGCGATGCGTTTGGCCCAGCGGCTGCGGTCCGGCCCCTCGGCCTTGCTGATCACGTCCTCGACGAAGCCGAAATGGCCGCGCAGCGCCTGGGTGATGTTGGATTCGGCCTCCGACAGCTCGATCAGGACGTTGAGGAATTCGGGCAGGGTGGCGCCGAACCCGCCCTCCGCTTCCGGCAGGCGCAACGCGCCGATGCCGGCCGCCTTCAGTGCGGCGATTTCGTCTGCCGGCAATGTGCGGTGGATTTCCCGGTCGATGGCGCCGGCGGCGATGTCGGCGAAAAGCGGACGGAAGCGGTCGGCCAGCGCCTCGTAGCGCGCGCTCGGGCCCTCGCCCCAGCCGAGGTCGATTTGGGACATGCGTGTTCCTTTCGATGCGATGATACGGATCAGGCGGCCGAGGCCGCGCCGCCGAGGTAGAAGTCGTGGACGTCGTCGCGGGCGCGCAGCGCCTCGGCGGTGCCCGAGAGCGCCACGCGCCCGGTTTCGAGGATGTAGCCGTGATCGGCATAGGTCAGCGCCAGGGCGGCGTTCTGCTCCGCGATCAGGAAACTGACGCCGGACTGGCTGTTCAGCGTGCGGATGATCTCGAAGATCTCCTGCACGATGATCGGCGCGAGCCCCATCGAGGGCTCGTCGAGCAGCACCAGTGTCGGCTTCGTCATGAGAGCCCGGCCGATCGCCACCATCTGCTGCTCGCCGCCGGAGGTCAGGCCCGCCTTGGTCCCGCGCTTCTGCTTGAGGCGCGGAAACCACGTATAGACCTGTTCGAGGCTGTCGTTCAGCGCGCTGCGCGAGGGCTTTCGCACATAGCCGCCGGAGAGGATGTTCTCCTCGACAGTCAGTTGCGCAAAGACGTGGCGACCCTCCAGCACCTGCACGACACCGCGATCGACGAGCCTGGCGGCGGAGAGGTCGCTCACCGCCTCGCCGCGCCAGAGGATCTCGCCCCGGCTGACCCGGCCGCGGGCCGGGCCGAGCAGGTTGGAGATCGCCTTCAGCACCGTGCTCTTGCCGGCGCCGTTGGCGCCGAGAAGGGCGACGATCCGGCCCTCCTCGACGGTCAGCGAGACGTCGCGCACGGCGAGGATCGCCTGTCCGTAGACGGCCTCGATGCTGAGAACATCGAGAAACCCTGTCTTCTGCCCGGTCATGGTCGGCGATCCCCCTTGGCTCAGTTGCTGGCGTCGGCGCGCGGCGTGATGCCCTTCTCGGCGGCATAGGCGGCGGCCTTGGCCTTGATCACGTCGGCAAAGAGGGTCGGATCGGCCTTCAGCCAGTCGGTCCGCGTGTCCCAGCTCTCGCCGTTCCACTGGATGATCTTGGCGGCGATCGTCTCGCCCTTGTGGTTGTCGATGGTGGTCTTCAGCGGGCTGATCAGGCCTTCGGCGCCGAGTTCGGCGATGCGCTTGTCATCGATGTCGAGGTTTTCCAGCGCCCACTGGCCTTCGGCGGTGTTCAGCGCCTTGTTGCCGAATTTCTTCTGGCCGGTGCGAAGCGCCTCGACGAAGGTGATCGCCTCGATCACGCCGTAGTTGTAATAGACCGTGCCAAACTTGGAATTGTCCTTGAGGTCGGACTTGCCGGCATCGACGATCTTCTCCTTCAGCGTCTTCAGGATGCCGTAATCGGTGCCCGGCGGGAAGACGGAGACGGCGAGATAGCCCTTGGCGGCGGCGCCCGCCGGACGGGCGTCGTCCTCGGAGCCCGACCAGATGTCGCCGATGATGCGGTCGGCGGGGAAGCCGACGCGGGCCGCCGTCTTGATCGCCACCGGCGTCATCACGCCCCAGCCGCGCAGGAACACCCAGTCGGCGCCGGCACGGCGGATCTGCTGCCATTGCGCCTGCTGCTGCTCGCCCGGATGCGGCACGGGGATCTGGATATCCTCGAAGCCGTATTTCTTCGACAGGATGGCGAGCGGCTCGATCGTGTCGCGGCCATAGCCGGAATCGTGGTAGAGGGTGGCGATCTTGACGCCCTTCAGCTTGTCGTGGCCGCCGACCTGGGCTGCGATGTAGTCGACGATGATCTGCGCCTCCGACCAGTAGTCGAAGATCAGCGGGAACTGGTAGGGGAAGACGCGGCCGTCGGTGGCGATGTTCTGGCCGCCGCCGGGGCTGACGATCGGCACCTTGTCGAGGCGCGCCTTGTCGGTCAGCGCCACGTCGAGACCCGACGAATGCGGATAGATCGCCGCCGTCAGCGCGCCGTTGAAGCCGTTCTTGTAGCGCTCGTAGCACTCGATGCCGCGCTCGATCGTATAGGCGGTCTCGCATTCCTGGATCAGGATCTTTACGCCGTTGACGCCGCCCTCGACCTCGTTGACGTAGCGGAGATAATCGATGTTGCCGGCGCCGAAGGGAATGAAGGACGGCGCGTAGGGGCCGGTGCGGTAGGTGAACAGCGGATAGAGCTGCTGGCCGGCCGCGTCCTCGGCGTAGGCGGGTGCGGCGAGCGTCGCCGCCGCGATCAGCGCGCTCGCCGTGAGCGCGATCGTTTTCGAGACTATCGACATGGTGACCCCTTGTTGTGTCGCTTGTGTCTGGCGTTACGGAGGATGGCGCCGGACGATGTCCCGACGGGCGGAGGATCCGGCGCCACACCCGGTCCGCACGGAAGCGAGGAATGCCTAGGTTTTTCTGAGCCGCGCCCGGACGGCATCCGCGCCGCGCCGGATCAGCGCCGAGAGCCCGTCCGGCTCCTTGATCAGGATGAGGATGATGATCGCGCCGAAGATGACGCGCTGCAGGTTGGTGATCGCGCCCTGGTCGCCGAGATAGGCGATGTTGGCCGCAAGCACGATGTTGTCGAGCAGGATCGGGGTCAGCACGATGAAGGCGGCACCGAGGAAATTGCCGAAGATCGTCGCCGTGCCGCCGATCAGTACGATGAAGAGGATCTGGAACGACTTGTCGAGATTGTAGGTGTGGGCATCGGCCGTGCCGAGATAGGCAAACCCCCAGAGCACGCCGGTGACGCCGAGGAAGAAGGAGGAGACCGCATAGGCCTCCAGCTTGCGCCGGGCGACGCGGATGCCGAGCACCGAGGCCGCCGTCTCCTGGTCGCGGATCGCCATCCACTCCCGGCCGAGCCGGCTCCTGACGACGAGGAAGGCGAGCCCGATCAACAGCGCCGTCACGGTGACGACCAGCAGGTAGCGTCCGACCGGCGACTGGAGATGATGTCCGAGGAATTCGAGACGCGGCGCCGAGATCGTCAGCGACTGGCTGTTGTTGGAAAACCAGGGATAGTTGGTGAAGAGCCACTGGAAGAAGAACTGCGCGCCGAGCGTCGAGGCGGCAAGGTAGAAGCCCTTGATGCGCAAGGCCGGCAGGCCGAAGAAGACGCCGACGGCCGCGGCGATCAGCCCGGCGAGCACGAAAACCACCGGCAGGGGAAGGAAGGGCGCGCGCAGGATCAGGTTGTAGGCGGAGAAGACGCCGACCGACATGAAGGCCGCCGAGCCGAGCGAGACGAGGCCGGCATAGCCCTGCAGCAGGTTGAGCGAGATGCCGGCAAGGCCCATCACGATCGTCGGGATGATGATCGAACTCAGCCAGTAGTCGGTGGCGACCGCCGGCACGACGCCGAAGGCGACGACGAGGCCGATCGCTGCGAGCGCCAGCGGCACAAGGGCCGGACCCGCCGGAAGCGCGGCGGTCTGCGGCGCAGCGCCCTGTTCAATCGTGGTCATGGCTCAGACCCTTTCGATGTCGCGGTCGCCGAAGAGGCCGGCCGGGCGGATAAGGAGGAAGGCGACGGCGAGGATGTAGGCGAACCAGGTGGAGACGCTGCCGTTGACGATCGGCCCGAGATAGATGTCGGCGAGCGCCTCGCCGGCACCGACGATCAGGCCGCCGACGATCGCGCCGGGGATCGAGGAGAAGCCGCCGATGATCAGCACCGGCAGCGCCTTCAGCGTGACGAGCGACAGCGAGAACTGCACGCCCTGCCGCGCGCCCCAGAGCAGCCCCGCCACCAGCGCGACGACGCCGGCCACACTCCAGACGATGCGCCAGATCACCGGCAGGCGGATGCCGATCGACTGGGCGGCGAGCGTGTCGTCGGCGACCGCGCGCAGCGACACGCCCATCCGCGTCCGGCTGAAGACGATCGCCAGCACCGCGACGAGGGCGACGACGATGAGCGAGGCGGTGATGTCGAAACTGCTGATGAACAGGCCGTAATAGTCGTCCGCGATGTCTTCGATGCCGAGGTCGAGCATGTGCACGTCGGTGCCGAGGAAGAACTGGGCCGCGCCGTCGATGACGAAGGAGAGGCCGAGCGTCGCCATGAACAGCGTCAGCGGATCACGGTTGCGCAAAGGGCGCAGCACCGTCGCCTCGATCGCCACCGCGACCAGCACCATCAACGCCGATGTGGCGGCGAAGGCGACCCAGAAGTTCGCCCCGCGCTCGATGAGCGTGACGAAGACGAGGGCGGCGAGGAAGACCATCGCCCCTTGGGCGAAGTTGAACACGCCGGACGCCTTGTAGATCAGCACGAAGCCGATGGCGACGAGACCGTACATCAGCCCGGCGAACAGGCCTGCGATCAGCGTTTCGAGAAAGAATGCCATGTCCGCCCCCTCAATGGACCGTGCCGAGATAGGCGGCGATGACCTCGGGATCGTTGCGCACGGCCTCCGGCGTCCCGTCGGCGACCTTGCGGCCGTAGTCGAGCACGACGATGTGCCGGGCAAGACCGAGAACGATGCCGACATCGTGTTCGATCAGCACGATCGTCGTGCCGTAGGCGCGGTTGACCTCGGCGATGATCCGGCTCATCTCGCGCTTCTCGTCCTGGTTCATGCCGGCCATCGGCTCATCGAGCAGCAGCAGCTTCGGCTGGGACACGAGGGCGCGGGCGAGGTCGACGCGCTTCTGCGTGCCGTAGGAGAGCGACGAGACGATGCGGTCGCGCTCCGCCTCCAGCCCCAGGAAGCCGATCACGCGGTCTGCGCGCGCGGCGAAGTCGCGCCGTTCGGCGCGGTCGCGGCCGAAGCGGAAGACGGTCTCGACGACATTCGCCGTGCCATGGCGGGCAAGGCCGGCCAGAACGTTTTCGCGCACCGTCAGGCGGCGGAACAGCGCGTTGTGCTGGAAGGTGCGACCGATGCCGAGGCGCGCCGCCCTGCCCGGCCGGATCGCCTCGAAGCGGGCACCGTTGAAGACGATGTCGCCGGAATCGGCGCGATAGACGCCGTTGATGACGTTGAGCAGCGAGCTCTTGCCGGCGCCGTTCGGGCCGATTAGGGCGCAAATCTCGCCTTCCTCGACCGAAAAGCTGAGCGCGTTCAGCGTCTTGACGCCGCGGAAGGACAATGACACCTCACTGAGGTCGAGAAGGCTCGCCATCGCCGCCTCAGCCCTTCGCCGTCTTCAGCGTCGCGACGGTCGCCCGCTCCGCCGCCTCGCGCCGCTTGACCGCCTCGATGTCGCGATAGCCGTTGGCGGGATGGGTCGCGGGCAGGTAGGGGCCCTCTCCGAACAGCTTTTCGCGTAGCGTGCCGGGCCGGTAGGCGGTCGGATAGGCGCCGCGGCGCTGCAATTCGGGCACGATGAGGTTGACCACGTCCTCGAAACTGTCGGGCGTCACCGCATAGGCGAGGTTGAAGCCGTCAACATCGGTATCCTCGACCCACTCCTGCAGGATGTCGGCGATGCGCGTCGGCGAGCCGACGATGACCGGCCCAAGCCCGCCGATGCCGCCGAACTTCGCCAGTTCGTCGATCGTCCAGGACTTGTCGCCGCCGGCGATATGCTCGACGAAGGACTTGATGGCATTGGTCTCGATCCTCTGCACCACGTCTTCCGGCGCGTACTGGCCGAAATCGATGCCGCTCCAGCCGGACATGAAGACGAGCGATCCGTCGCGCGAGACGTAGGAACGGTAGTCCTCGAACTTCTTCTGCGCCTTCTCCTCCGTCTCGTCGGTGATGATGGTGAGAAGCGTGTAGATATAGACCTTCGACGGATCGCGGCCGGCCTCGGCGATCCTGCGGCGGATCTCGCCGACATAGGCCTTCAGCACCGATTTCGTCGGCGCGGCGACGAAGATGCATTCGGCATGGGCGGCGGCAAAGGCCTTGCCGGCCCCCGAAGCGCCCGCCTGGTAGAGCACCGGCGTGCGCTGCGGCGAGGGCTCAGTCAGTCCGTATCCAGGCACGTCGAAATAGGTGCCCTTGTGGCCGATCTCGTGCACCTTTTCCGGATGGGTGAAGACGCGCTTTTCCCGGTCGCGGACGACGGCGCCCTCCTCCCAGGACCCCTCGAGCAGCTTGTAGAGCACCTCGACATATTCGGCGGCGACGTCATAGCGGTTGTCGTGGCGGCGAAGACCGCCCTCGCCGATGTTCTTCGCGCCGCTCTCCAGATAGGAGGTGACGATGTTCCAGCCGACCCGGCCTTTCGTGTGATGGTCCGCGGTGGCGATCCGCCGGGCGAAGGTGTAGGGGTGCTCGAAGGAGGTCGAGGCGGTGATGCCGATGCCGAGATGCTCCGTCGCCAGCGCGATGGGTGCCGCGAGCTGCAGCGGATCGTTGACCGGAAGCTGCGCCGCCTGGTGGATCGCGTGGTGGTTCGAGCCCTTGTAGACGTCGTAATAGCCGATGACGTCGGCGATGAAGATGCCGTCGAAGACACCTCTTTCCAGCGTGCGGGCAAGGTCCTGCCAATAGTCGAGGTCCTTGTATTTCCACGACGTGTCGCGCGGATGCGCCCACAGGCCGGGCGACTGGTGTCCGACGCAGTTCATGTCGAAGGCATTGAAGCGGATCGCCCGTGTCATTCTTGGCTCCCAGATCAGCAGAGGACCGAAACCTAAGGCCTCGCCGTCAGGAAACCGAGTTTTTCCATTTTTTATATAGATTGAATTCGAGAATAGTTTTCCAAGCGGCGCGATGGGCGTGGCACGCCGGGATCGCGACACTGTGGGCCGAAGCGGGTGCGCCCCCGATCCCGTGTCATCGCCGCACGCACGCAAACGGATCGTTCACCACGGCGCAAGCGCGGGCCGGCGCTTTAGCACTCCATTACATTTTCGGGCGCAGTGTCGGCCGCATCTGATTGGAGGAATGTTCCGTGCATATCGAATCCGCGTTCCCGCTCCGGGCGCCCGTTGGCTCGACGCCCTTCGCAACGGTCATCTCCTGCCGGGGATCCAAGGCGAAGATCGGCTTTGCCATCGCGTCCGGAATTCCCGGCGCGCGCGCGACCGTCGGCCAGTTCATTCTTGTCCGTCAGGGCAAGGGCGGTGCCGTCGGCATGATCAACGAGGTCTCGTCGGGCAAGGCGATGGCTTCCGAAGGGCATGAGGTCGTCGCCGATATCGACCTGATGGGCGAGATCGTCGTCGATGCCGGCGGGCGGCTCGGCTTCGACCGCGGCGTGCGCCACTATCCGGCCATCGGCGATCAGGTCGAGCTTCTGCCGCAGGACGCGCTCGATCTGATCCAGGGATCCTTCGCCGGTCCGGCGATCCGCGTCGGCTCCGTCGCGGGCGACGGCACCCACCCGGTCTCGATCGATGCGGACGGCCTCTACGCCAAGCATTTCGCCGTGATGGGCTCGACGGGGGTCGGCAAGTCGAGCGGCACCGCCGTCATCCTCAACGCGCTGGTGGCGGCGCGTCCGAAAGTGCGCATCCTGCTCCTCGACGTGCACAACGAATACACCCATTGCTTCGACAGGCGCGCCTCGGTGATCGACGCGAAGACGCTGCGGCTTCCCTTCTGGCTGTTCAACTTCGACGAGCTGACCGACGCGATCTATGGCGGCCGCCCGGCCGTGATGGAGGAACTCGACATTCTCGCCGAGCTCATCCCCGTGGCGAAATCCACCTATTCCGCGCTGAAATCCGGCGCCGAGCGCACGCTCCTCACCCGCCGCCAGACCCGGCAGAGCGGCTTCACCGTCGACACACCCTCGCCCTTCCTCATCCAGGACCTGATCAAGCTCATCGACGAGCGCATGGGCAAGCTCGAGAACCGCGCGACGCGCATGGTCCACCACCGGCTGATGACGCGCATCGAGACGGTGCGCAACGATCCGCGCTACGCCTTCATGTTCGAGAACGCCAATGTCGGCGGCGATACGATGGCGCAGGTGCTGGAGCAGCTCTTCTCCGTCGGGACCGACCGTTCGGGCATCACCCTGCTGAAGCTGGCGGAACTTCCGGGCGAAGTGGTCGACGCGGCGGTCTGCGTCATCCTGCGCATGGCGTTCGAGTTCGGCCTTTGGAGCGACGGCGGCTCGCCGCTGCTGATCGTCTGCGAGGAGGCCCATCGCTTCGCCTCGGCCGATCCGGGCAGCGGCTTCGCCCCGGTCCGGCGGATCCTCTGTCGCATCGCCAAGGAGGGGCGCAAATACGGCGTGCATCTCGGCCTCGTCACCCAGCGGCCGGCGGAGCTCGATCCGACCATCGTCTCGCAGTGCAGCTCGCTCTTCATGATGCGCATGGCGAACGACCGCGACCAGCAGCTTCTGCGCTCGGCGATGGCCGATTCGGCCGCCAACCTCCTGAATTTCCTGCCGTCGCTCGGAACCGGCGAGGTGATCGCCGCGGGCGAGGCGATCGCCCTGCCGATGCGCTTCGCCTTCGACCGGCTGCCGGCGCGGCAATTGCCGGCGAGCGACCAGATCGAGGCGCGCGGCGGCGAAAACGGCGGGTTCGGCGCACAGGATCAGGTCAACAGGGCAATCGAACGCTGGCGGAAGGCATCGAGCGTCGGCGCCGGCGCCATCGGCAGCCTCGACGAGAGCCGCGGCGGCCAGGACACGGAGACCGGCCAGTCCGCCGTCAACCGCGCCCTGCACGCCGCCCTTCGCAACGATGTCGGCTCGAGCCGCTTCTGACCGGCGGGGCGGACCATGACGGGCAACGATGCAAGAATGAGGGCGGACGAGCGGATCGACGGCGTCGACCGGCCGGTGCCTCCGATGGCGATCGAGCGGCTCCTCGACGCCCTCCCCTTCGGCCTTTCGCTCCGGACCCGGCGGGGCGAGCGGATCTACGCCAATCCCGCCGCCGGATCTGCCTCGACCCGCCCGGGCATGGAACGGCGCGATTTCGACATCGAGGTCGCCGGAGATGCCTACACGGTGTCGCTCGCCCTCGACGAGACGGAGCGCAATGCGCGCGAGCAGACGCTGATCGAGCGCGCCTATTTCGACGAGTTGACCGGCTTGCCGAACCGGCGCCTGATCGAGCAGAGCGTGGCGAGCCATGCGGCGGCGTCACGCGCGCCCTTCGCGCTCGTCTTCATCGACGTCGACCGCTTCAAGCATGTCAACGACCATTACGGCCATGACGCGGGCGACCTCCTGCTGGTCGAGATCGCGAAGCGCCTGTCGCGCAACCTGCGGCCCTCGGACATGCTGGCGCGCCTCGGCGGCGACGAGTTCCTGCTGTTCCTGTCGCCGCTCGACGACGCGGCGACGGCGGAGGCGGAGATCCGCGCGCTGTCGCGCAGCCTTTCCGTGCCCTATTACATCGGCAACGAGGAGATCCACTCGTCCGCCTCGATCGGGGTGAGCCTCTATCCGGTCCACGGCGCGGACTACGAGACGCTGCGCGCCAATGCCGATCGCGCCATGTATCGCAGCAAGGGCAGCGGCCTCGGGCATGTGCAGTTCTTCGACGACAGCATCGAGCATGCGGCGATCGAGCAGGGGCGCCGCGAGGAACTGCTGCGCCTGATGGTGCGCGAACGGCGCGTGACCTGCGCCTACCAGCCGAAATTCGACATCCGCAGCAACACCGTCTGCGGCGTGGAGGTGCTGCTGCGCTTCGTCGACGACGGCGGCAACATCATCGGGCCCGGCGGCTTCATCGAGCTTGCCGTCGAGCTCGGCATGATGGACGAGCTCTGCCATCTCGTCGTCGAAAGGACGCTGGACGCGCTCGACCTGATCGACGAGACGTTCGGCGCGAACGTAACGATCAGCGTCAATGTCGCCGCGCGCCAGGCGACCGACCTCGCCTTCATGCGCGGCCTTCTCGCCCGTATCGCGGCGAGCGGAGCGGCGGGGCGGTTTCTCCTAGAAATCACCGAGGAAGCCTTCGTCTCCAAGGCGAGCTTCCAGCAGCAGGTGCTGCCGCTGATCCGCCAGATCGGCGCGAAAGTCTCGATCGACGATTTCGGCGTCGGCTATTCCTCGCTCTCGGCCCTTGCCGAGATCACCGCCGACGAGGTCAAGATCGACCGCTCCTTCATCACCAAGCTGCACCAGCGCCCGCGCAGCCAGAACGTGCTGCGCGCGATCGAGGCGCTGAGCCATTCGCTCGGGATGAAGATCGTGGTCGAGGGGGTCGAGGAGCGCGAGGAACTCGACTACCTGATGGCGCATACCGGCATCCGCATCGTCCAGGGCTACTATTTCTCGAAGCCAGTGGTGCTCGACCGGCGGATCGGCGACGGTCCGCATCCGCTCGCGCTGCGGAGCACCCTCCGGCCCGTCACGCAGAACCGCGCCGGCATCGGCCGCTGACGATGCCCTTTCTTCCCGGAAAGCCGGAGCCCGTCGCCATCATCGGGCGACGCGCTCCTTTCTCCATGGCTTACCCGTTGGCGAGGTCGACCTTGTCACGCACCAGCTCGTCGTGGACGAAGCCGATCGCCTTCTTCAGCCCGGTCACCAGCTCGTCGATGTTGTCGTCGCTGAGGATCAGCGGCGGCGACATCGCCATGACGGTGCGGTGCGGCAGGGCGCGCACGAGGATGCCCTCGTGATATCCCCGCGCCATCACGCGCGGACCGACTTTCAGGCCAAGGTTCAGCTCCTGCTTCGTCGCCTTGTCGGCGACGAGTTCGACGCCGATCATCAGGCCCTCGCCGCGAATGTCGCCGACCAGCGGGTGGTCGCCGAGCTCCGCCTTCAGCCGGGCCTTCAGGGCTGCGCCGGCGCGCGCGGCATTGTCAACAAGGTTTTCCCGCTCGAGAATGTCCAGATTGGCGAGCGCCGCCGCCGCGCAGGTCGGATGCGCCGAATAGGTCAGGCCGTGGCCGAAGCCCGGCATCTTCGGCGCGGTCTCCTTCAGCACGGTCCAGATCTTCTCGTTGATGACGCTGGCCGAGATCGGCAGATAGCCGCTCGAGAGCCCCTTCGCCATCGTCATGATGTCGGGTCGGATGTTGAACTTGTCCGAGCCGAACCTGGTGCCGAGACGGCCGAAGCCGCAAATCACCTCGTCGGCGATCATCAGCACGTCATATCTGTCGAGAACCGCCTGGATCGCCGGGAAATAGCCCTCCGGCGGCACCAGCACGCCGCCCGTCCCCATCAGCGGCTCGGCGATGAAGGCGGCGACCGTGTCCGGTCCTTCCGCAAGAATCAGTGCCTCGAGTTCGGCGGCGAGATAGGCGGTGAAGTCCGCCTCGCTCATGCCGGCCGGCTTCTCCCGATAGGTATCGACCGAATGGGTGTGCTTCATCATCGGCAGCGGCAGGTCGAAGGCGACGTGGTTGATCGGCAGGCCGGTAAGGCTGCCGGACGCGACCGATACGCCGTGATAGGCGCGCTTTCGCGACAGGATCTTCTTCTTTTCCGGCAGCCCGCGCATGTTGTTGTAGTACCAGACGATCTTGACATTGGTGTCGTTGGCGTCCGAGCCGCCCGAACCGAAGATCACCTTGCTCATGCCCGGCGGCGTCCAGCGCAGGACGCGGTCGGCGAGCAGGATCGACGGCTCGTTCGACATCGAAGTGAAGGAATGGAAATAGGGCAGCGTCGTCGACTGCCTGTGGATCGCGTCTGCAATTTCGGTCCGGCCATAGCCGACATTGACGCACCAGAGGCCCGCGGCGCCGTCGAGGTAGCGGTTGCCCTTGCTGTCCGTCACATGGACGCCGGACCCGCCGACCATGATGCGCGGACCATTGGCGAGATGGTCGGAGATCGAGGTCGAGGGGTGGAGAAGGGTGCGAACATCCATCTCCTCGAGCGTCTGGTTGTGATGGGGGTCGATGGTCATGGGTCTGTCCTCACGATAGGGATCTGCGGTTTTTGTGTTTTGTGATCACAGGTATTGATGGAAAACTCTCTGTCCTCCCCGCCGGGTCGAGGGCGCAATCAGTCCTTGCTCTTGCCGAAAAGGAGAAGGAAGGCGGAGCCGACCAGCGTCATCGAGGCGAGCATGATCAGCGTCGAGAGCGAGAAGAGGATCGGCACATTGGAATTGTGGGAGCTCGCCTGGACCCATTCGTAGAGCGGCAGGGTCTGCACCGATCCCTTCAGCAGCAGGGAATGGGCGAGGTCGTTGAAGGAGAGGAGGAAGCCGAACATCGTGGCGCTAACGATGCCGGGCAGGATCAGCGGGAACTCGACGTCGCGAAACGCCTGCCAGCGCGTCGCACCGAGATCGCCGGCGGCCTCCAGCAGCCGCGTGTCGAAGCGCAGCGTGTTGACGAGCAGCGCCAGCAGCGAGAAGGGATAGGCCCAGGTGAAGTGGCCGAAGAACATCGACCACCAGCCGAGCCGCAGGCCGAGGATGACGCGGAAATAGAGGAAGATCGCCACGCCGACGAGAATGCCGGGGACGAAAAGCGGAAACAGGAATGCGCCCAGCACCAGTCCGCGCTGCTTCAGCACCGGGATGACGCGGGCGACGACGATGGAAGCGAGCGCGCAGCTGATGCCGACCGCGACGCCGAGCCAGATGCTGCTGGCGAGCGGCGCGATCCACCGGCCGTCGGCGAAGAGCTTTCCATACCATTCGAGCGTGAAGTCGCGCGGGATGCCGCTCAAGGGATCGCCGCTGACCGACATCAGCGCCAGCCAGAGCACCGGCAGGTAGATCAGCGCCAGCATGGCGAAGCCGGCGATCCCGGCAAAGGCGGCGCCGGCCCGCTCGGAGAGCGGCGGGCGCACGGTGACGGCGGTCGCGCTCATCGGCCGGTTCCCTCGAAGATCGGCGCCGAGACGGGCAGCCGCCGCATCAGGAGCCGGAGCAGGACGAGCAGCACGGCGACAACGAGGAGGACGACGACGGAGAGCGCAGCGGCGACGGGATAGTTCACCACCTGGATCAGGCTTGCGAGCGACGAGCCGAGCATGTTGACGTTTCCGCCGCCGAGGAGTTGCGGCACGACCGTCTCGCCGAGCATCGGCACGAAGGTGAAGATGATGCCGGCTACGATGCCGGGAAGCGCCAGCGGCAGCATGACGTCGAGGAAGACACGGTGCGGCGGCGCGCCGAGATCGCGCGCGGCGTTGATCAGCTCGTCGTCGATCAGCGTCATCGTCAGGTAGATCGGCAGCACCATGGTCGGGAAGCTCGGGCCGAGCAGGCCGAGATGCACCGAGAAATCGGAAAAAAGCAGCCATTCGAGCGGCCGATCGATCAGGCCGAGATCGATCAGCGCCGTGTTGACCGGCCCGTTGCGCGACAGGATCGGGCGGAACACCATGGTGCGCGAGGCGATCGAGATGAAGAAGGGAATGGTCAATAGCGTCAGCACGATCGCCTTCACCTTGGCCGAGGTCACCTTCTTCGCCAGCCAGATGCTGAACGGGATGGCGACGACGAGTTCGATCAGCGTCACCGTCACCGCGATCCTGAGCGTCTTCCAGATAACGAGGTCGCGGCCCGATGCCACGATCTGGCCATAGGCGGAAAGCGTCGGCTCGGCGACGAACTGGTAGTTCTCCATGGCGAGGAAGGACCAGAGGACGAGAGCCGCGACGGGGACGAGAAGCAGCACGACCCAGGCCGTCAGGAACAGGGTAAAGGCGGTTTTGCTGAAGACCATGGTGTCGTTCCTGCGCGGCAAGATGGCGGGGGAGCGCCTCCCCCGCCATGGATCATAGCTAATCAGGCGTTGCGGAAGCGGTCGAATTCGGCTTCGATCGCCTGGAGGTTGGAGGGCGCCGCGTTCTGCCAGAACTCCTTGGCGGTGAATTTCTGCTTCACCTTCTCGATGTTGGCCTCGATCGCCTTGACGTCCGTTTCCGGCAGGTTGTTCGCCTTGGCGTAGTCGAGCCCGGTTTCCGGCAGGGCGGTGGCGTAGCCGCGCAGCGTCGCGATCTTCGAGGCATAGGCACCGCCGAGGAAGCCTTCGAGCGCCTTGGCGACCAGCGGCATCTTGCCCCGCTCGGCGACCTGCGTCGGCACATAGGCGCAGATGACCCACTTGTTGTAGCCTTCCGTGGTGGTCGCGTATTCGACCGCGCCGCCCTTCTTCTTCACCTCCAGCACCGCCGGCTCCCAGCAATTGATGGCGATGACCTCCTTGCTCGCGAGCAGATCGACGGACTCCTCCCAGGTCGACCACATCGTGCGGAACTGGCCGGCCTGCTTGCGGGCGATGAGGAAGTCGGCGACGACCTTCGCCTCCTCCGCCGTCATGTTGGAGGGTTCGGCGATCTTCGCCTTGCCGCTGGCATTGAGATAGATCGCGGCGAGCGGGAAGGTCGTCATCCAGTTGTTCTCGAGCGCGACGCGGCCCTTCGTCTTCTCGTTCTCGAACAGGATCTCGTAGGAATAGGGCGCCGAGCCGCCGATCTCGTCGGGATAGAAGGCGAAGCTGTCGGCGTTCATGACGACCGGCAGGCCGAACTGGGTGCCGGTCGGCCCCTGCGCCAGCGGCGATTTCAGCACGTCGTCGGGGATCTTCGACCAGCTCGGGATGCCCTCGCCCGTCAACGGCATGAAGAAGCCCTTCTCGCCGAGGTCGTCCTCGATGCCGCCGTCCATCAGGAGGATGTCGATGCGCTCGCCGATCGTGTTGGCGACGACCTCCTGGCGGAAGATACCGGGGTCGCTCGCCATGCCCTCGAAGGCGACCTTGACGCCGGTGCTTTCCTCGAAGGCGGTCCAGTCGTCGAGCGCCGCCGTCTCGACGCCCATGATGGTGACGGTGTTGTCCTCGGCGTAAGCACGGCGCAGGAAGGCGGGGGCGGCGAGCAGGCTCGCGGCGCCGGCCGAGGTCTTCAAGAGGGTGCGGCGGGAAAATGTCAGGCGGTTGTTCATGTCGTTCCACTCCTTGTTATGATTGTCGTTTGATGCGGGCAGGATCCGTAGCGGATCTCAGGCCGCGACGGGGGCGATCCGCGCATCCGCCTCGTCCCAGGCGAGCGATACGGGGCCGGGCGCGCGCGACGCGCCGTCGAAGGTGAGCGCATGGATGCGGCCGCCGGCCGTTTCGACCACGTGCTCCGTCGATCGGCCCTTGTACACGCTTGCCGCCAGCGTGCCCGAGACAAGCCCGGTTGCCGCGATGCGCACCTTCTCGGCCCTGACCATCAGGGCCGCAGGCTCGCCCGGCCGTGGCGGCGCCCGCCCGGTCCATTGCCCGGTAAAACCGCCACTTGCCGTTCCGACCGTGACGCGATCGCCGCTGACGGCCTCGATACGGCCGCGCAGGATGTTCTCGACGCCCATGAAATTGCCGACGAAATCGCTGACGGGGCGCTCGAAGAGGTCGGAGGGCTTGCCCTCCTGCTCGATGCGTCCGCGGCGCATCAGCACGACGCGGTCGCTCATCGTCAGCGCCTCTTCCTGGCTGTGGGTGATGTAGACGAAGGTCATGCCGAAATGGCGCTGCAACTGGAGGAGCTCGATCTGCATGTCGAGGCGCAGCCGCTCGTCGAGCGCGCCGAGCGGTTCGTCGAGCAGCAGGATCTCCGGCTTGCAGATAATCGCGCGGGCGAGCGCGACGCGCTGGCGCTCGCCGCCGGAAAGCTGGTGGATGCGGCGGTCGGCCTTGTCGCCGAGACGGACGGTGTCGAGCATCGCCAGCGCCTGGCGGACCCTGCCCGCCGGATCGACGCCGCGCAGCTTCAGCGGATAGGCGACGTTCTCGCCGACGGTCATGTGCGGAAAGAGGGCGTAGTGCTGGAAGACGGTGGCGACATTGCGCTTGTGCGGCGGCAGGCCGAGCACGTCCGCGCCGCCGATCGCCAGCCGCTCGATCGCGCTCGGATGGTCGAGGCCGGCGATGAGGCGGAGCAGCGTCGTCTTGCCGGAGCCGCTCTGGCCGAGAATCGTCAGGAATTCGCCCTTGCGGGCGCTGACGGTCACGGCGTCGAGCGCCCGCACCGGTCCATAGGCGCGCGTCGCGCCGACGATCTCCAGCGCCAGCCCCGACTTGTCTTCCACGCCAGCCCCCGACGTCATCCGTCCACCTCGTTTACGATTCGGCTTCGCCCGCAGGCGCCCAGGCGCGTTGCCCGTCATGCTGCGCCTGCACAGTGATGGATGAAACTTATATCGTGATCTGTGATCACACAATCGAATTTTTTCCGATTTCCGCTATTGTGCGTAGCAGCATGCCCCTTGCCGTCTTGCGAGGGAAAAACCTTTGCGCTAGGACCGAAGAACGTGATCTGTGATCACAAAAGAGGGGATGCCGTGACAGAAGAAAACCATCGGGACGCCGCGCCGGCGACGATCGAGCCGCATATGCTGTCGGTCCTGTCGTCGCGCCTGTCGGCGATCGTCAGGGAAATGAACGCGACGCTGATGAAGTCGAGCCGCTCCTCGGTGATCAAGAATTCGCGGGATTTCTCCTGCGGCCTGCTCACCTTCGATCATCGGCTGCTCTCGGTCGAGGACTGCATCCCGATCCACATCGCCGCCCTCGAGCTTGCCACCAAGCCGATCACGGAGTTCTTCGACGACATCCGCCCAGGTGACGCCTTCATGAACAATTGCCCCTATACCGGCAATTCGCACCATGCCGACATGACGCTCTGCGTGCCGGTCTTCGTCGGCGACCAACCGATGTTCTGGACGCTGGCGCGCGCGCATCATGCCGATATCGGCGCGCCGATCCCTTCCACCTACCTGCCGGAGGCGAAGACGATCTACGAGGAGGGCGTGCATCTCCCGTGTGTCCAGATCCAGCAGGATTTCAGGGATCGCGCCGACATCATCCGCATGTGCCGGACCAAGATCCGCGTCGCCGATCTCTGGTACGGCGACTATCTCGCGCAGGTCGGCGCCTGCCGCGTCGGCGAGCGGCGGCTGAACGAGCTCGCCGATCGTTACGGCCTCGACGTCATCCGCGCCTTCATCCGCGAATGGATGGCCTATGGCGAACGGCGCATGGATGCCGAGATCCGCAAATTGCCGAAGGGCACATGGTCGTTCTCGACACGGCACGATCCGGTGCCGGGCATCGCCGACGACGGTATTCCGGTCAATGTAACGGTGGAGATCCGCCCGGAGGACGGCGAGATCATCGTCGACGCCACCGACAACATCGACTGCATCGCCGGCGGCCTCAACCTCACCGAATGCACGGCGACCGCGGCCTGCCGCATCGGCGTCTTCTACAATCTCGACCCGACGCTGCCACACAACGAGGGCAGCGCCTCGCGCATCAAGATCCGGCTGCGGGAAAACTGCGCGCTGGGCATTCCGCGCTATCCGGTCGGCACCTCGGTCGCCACCACCAACCTGTCGAGCCGGCTGATCACGGCGGTCGCCGCCTGCTTCGCCGAACTCGGCGAGCCGCACGGCATGGCGGAGATGGCCTATTCGCAGGCCTTGGGTGAAGCCGTCATCTCCGGCAACGACGCGACGCGCGACGACCTCCCCTATGTCAACCAGATCTTCGTCGGCTATGGCGGCGGCGGCGCGATCCACGGCCATGACGGCTGGCTTGCCTCGGGGGCGGCCTGCGACGGCGGGCAGATGGCGCTCGATTCGATCGAGATCAACGAGGCGATGTACCCGATCCTCATCGAATCGCGCGGCTGCGCCGTCGATTCGGGCGGTCCGGGCGAATGGGAGGGTGCGCCGGGCATCGAGGGCGTTTACCGGCCGCTTGCCGGTCGCATGACCGCCTTCTGGGGGTCTGATGGCGATGTGACGCCGGCGCGCGGCGTGCGCGGCGGTGGCGATGCCGCCACCTCCGGCAACTGGCTGCGCAGGTCGGACGGCACGATACGCACCCTCCCCGCCTTCGGCGACGTAACGATCGGCGCCGACGAGGCGATCGCGTTTCGCGCCTGCGGCGGCGGCGGCTACGGCGATCCGAGAAAGCGCGACGTCGCCCGGGTACTGCGCTCGGTGCGGCGCGGCTGGATCACGCCGGAGCGGGCGCGCGACGTCTACGGCGTCGCCATCGTGCCGGCAACGGACGGGCTCGGTGTCGAGATCGACGAGGATGGGACGCGCGCGCTGCGCGCCGGAGAGACGGCATGACCCTGCATGACTACACCGCCTGCATCGACATCGGCGGCACCTTCACCGACTGCCTCGTCGAGGACGCGGCGGGCCGCACCCACATCTTCAAGGCGGCGACAACGCCCGGCGACTTCCAGAACGGGTTCATGGACAGCCTCGCCATCGCCGCGGAGCATTTCGGCCTCGACCTGAAGCGCTTCCTTGCCGCCACCCGCCAGATCGTCCACGGCTCGACCGTCTCGACCAATGCGCTGGTCGAGATGAAGGTGGCGCCGACCGGCTATCTCTGCAACGAAGGCCATCTCGACGTGCTCGTCATGCGCGAGGCGGTGAGAAAGCCCGTCTTCTCCTGGCGGCTCGATTTTCCCGATCCCTATATCCCGCGCAGCCACACGATGGGCATTCGCGGCCGCATCGACGCGGGCGGCAACGAACTGACGCCGCTCGACGAGGACGGCGTGCGCAAGGCGGTTGTCGCGATGAAGGCGGCGGGGCTGAAGGCGATCGGCGTCGCCTATCTCTGGTCGATCCTCAACCCTTCCCATGAACTGCGCACGCGCGCGATCATCCGCGAGATCTGGCCCGAGGTGCCGGTCACGCTCAGCCACCAGCTGAACCCCGTCGGCCGCGAATATCGCCGCTCGATCGCCACCGTCATCGATGCCTCGCTGCAGCCGACGGTCAGCACCTATATCACCAAGCTGATCGACGCGCTGACGGAGGCCGGCTACACCAACGAACTTCTGCTCGCCAACTGCGTCGGCGGCATGATGCCGCCGGACGACCTGATCGCCCGGCCGATCTATTCGGTGATGTCCGGCCCGACGCTCGCCCCCGTCGCCGCTCGGTTCCTGACGCGCGAGAAGAACGTCATTGTCGCCGACATGGGCGGCACCACCTTCGACGTCTCCGCCATCCGCGACGGCCACCTGATCGTCTCGCAGGAGGCGATGATCGGCAACGACATGCTGGGGATTTCCAAGATCGACGTGCGCTCGGTCGGCGCCGGCGGCGGCAGCCTCGCCTATGTCGATGCCGGGGGCATGCTGCATGTCGGCCCGGAAAGCGCCAGCGCCCGGCCGGGCCCGGCCTGCTACGGCCGCGGCGGCACCAAGCCGACCGTCACCGACGCCAACCTGCTTCTCGGCATCCTCGACGAGAACAATTTTCTTGGCGGCCGCATGGTGCTCGACCGCAAGGCTGCGGAAGACGCGATGGCGCCGCTCGCCGCCGCGCTCGGCCTCAGCCTGGAGGACACGGCCTATTCGATCTACACGACCAGCAACAATGTCATGGTCGGGCTGATCGAGGACATGACGGTCAAGGAGGGGATCAACCCGCGCGACAGCCAGCTCGTCGTCGGCGGCGGGGCGACGGCCGCCCATATCTGCGAGATCGCCAACGAGCTCGGCATCGCCCGCGTGCTCATCCCGCGCTTCGCCGCCGGGCTTTCCGCCTATGGCGGGTTGATCTCCGACATCCGCTGGGAGGAGCAGGCGACCGTCATCACCGCGAGCGACCGCTTCGAGCCGGACCGGATCAACACGGCGATCGCGACACTCAAGGCCGGAGGCCAGGCCTTCCTCGACCGCGCCTCGGTGCCGAAGGCACGGCAGCGCTTCGAACTCCTGTTCATGGCGCGCTATCGCTACCAGTCCTGGGAGATCGAGGTGCCGCTGCCGATCGACGGCGAGACCGTCACGGATGCCGACCTGCCCGCCTTCGTCGCCGCTTTCCACGCGATGCACGAACGCATCTATTCGGTGAAGATGGAAAGCGACATCGTCGAGTTCACCACCTGGAAGCTGCGGGCGATCGGCGAAAAGCCGCGCCGTTCCGTCGAGGCCGGCATCCTGCCGGAAGCGACCAAGGCGGCAACGGCGGATCAGCGCCGCAGCGTCTATTTCCGCGAGCGCGGCGGCTTCGTCGATTGCCCGATCCACCAGGGCGACCGACTCGCCGCCGGCGCGATCATCACCGGCCCGGCCGTGATCGAGGAACCGACGACGACCATCTACCTGCCGTCCAACGCCCGCGCCGTCACCGACCACGACGGCAACTACGTCGTGACGCTTCACTAGGCAGTGTCCCCATAAACGGGGTTCATCTTACTGACGGTGTGTGATTCAATCCCCTTGAAAGGAGATTGTTATGGGCCGTCACGAATTGAGCGACGAAGAATGGGCTGTCATTGCAGCGCTGCTGCCGAACAAGAGCGGCGGGGTTGAACGTGTCGACGACCGCCGGGTGATCAACGGCATCCTGTGGCGTTTCAGAACG